>NZ_JBEQCS010000007.1:0-199065 GCF_046054195.1 Celerinatantimonas sediminis | reverse complement strand
TTAAATCTTTTTGCAAATCATCTTCTGCGAGTGCCCACACAGATTGCTTGATTAATTGTTAAAGAACGGTTGCTTCTTCGCTCATTTGCCGTTGAAGCGGATGCGCATCTTACGCATCAAGGGAAAGACTGTCAACGATTATTTTCGTTTTTTACTTTCCGTTTCGAGCCAGCCAAACCGGCTTGAAACCTTGAACTGCAACCTCGTGTGAGGTGTGCCGTGTCAGTGGTGGTGCATTATAGGGATACGGCATTTTTACGCAAGTGCTTTTTGTGTTTTTATTGAGAAAACGCAATCGTTCGCTGAGTTTTCATACAAACGGTGTTTTTTTGTGCTTTTTTATACTAAAAAAGCCACCGATGGTGGCTTTTTAATCACTAAATAACAGACTCAAATAAATTAACTTTTCTTCTCGTCTGTATTTTCTATATCTGTCGCATTAGTTGCTTCTTGAGTAGTCTCTTTGCTATCAAGCTCAGTATCTGGTTCATCATCGCTGTCATCATCTTCACCAACGACATGTTTCATTTTAAGCTTACGAACGGTGCGAATGGTATAAACCGGTCCTGAGATGGCATAAATGGTAAAAACGCAAAAGAGAACTAATGCCGGACGCAAGGCAACCACAACGATAACCAAGACTATCAGCAGCACTACAACAAACGGCACTTTGCCTTTAAGATCGATGCCTTTAAAGCTGTAATATCTAAAATTCGATACCATTAGCAGTCCGGCACAAACGGTCAGGATAGCAGCGACATACCGCAAAGAATGCAGTTGTTCTGGATCCCACCCAAAGTTTTGCCCCAGCCAGACCATTCCGGCAACAATCCCAGCAGCCGAAGGACTCGCCAACCCTTGGAAGTAGTGCTTATCAGCTTTACCCACCTGAGTATTAAATCGAGCAAGTCGCAGCGCAGCACTGACGGCAAAGATAAAGGCTGCCAGCCAACCAATTTTGCCTAAATCATGCAAAGCCCAGTTATATGAAACCAACGAGGGTGCGATACCAAATGAGATCATATCTGATAGCGAATCATACTGGACACCAAATGAACTTTCTGTACCCGTCATACGAGCAATACGCCCATCTAATCCATCGAAAATCATCGCAATGAAGACAGCAATGGCTGCCGATTCAAATCGACCATTCATCGATGCTACAACAGCATAAAATCCTGAGAATAAAGCCGCTGTCGTAAAAAGGTTCGGCAACAGATAGATTCCCCGTGCTTTTGCTGAGTTGTTGTTTTTTATTTCACTCATATAATTAACCTAAACCGTGATATGGGGAGCTTGTAAAATGACGAGTAAAATAGCATAACCGTAGTAAATTTACATCGCCTCATATTGTCATTTATCAATTGATGTCTATTGAATAGAAGTTACTATACTGTAATAAAGGTTTGCCAAAGGTGCATTATGACATCAGAACAATTAGCCTCGTTGCTAGAGTTGACATCAGTCCAACTAAGCGCGCTAAAGAAGGTTGAAGCGCGTTATATTGCGTTGTCTGATGACTTGTTTAGCCAAGATCTTTCGGCAAGACAAATGTACAAGCAGTTACGTGGTATAACTCAGCAAAAACACACATCAATCTGTCAATTGCTTAGCCCTAAACAACAAGAGCATTATCTAAGTCTCACCGAGCAAGAACATCAAAAATTTAAAGATGATTTTTGTAAAATAAAAACGGGAGCTTAAACCTCGCTCCCGTTTATCGATTACTGGGTAATCACCAGTTGGTCGTCACTCACACCAATTTTTAATGGTTTTTCTGGCGTAAATTCACCAGATAATAACCCTTCAGCCATTGGGTCCAGAAGTTGGTTCTGAATCACACGTTTCAATGGTCTTGCACCATAAACTGGGTCAAATCCATTATTAGCCAGTTTATCCAAAGCTTCATCAGAGATAGAAACATCAAAGCCTTGTTCTTTTAAGCGTGGCATCAAACCATCAATTTGAATTTTCGCAATTTGACGAATGTTATCTTTATCCAATGGATGGAAGACCACGGTTTCGTCAATACGGTTCAAAAATTCAGGGCGGAAATGATTCGTTAACACGCCCATAATGACCGACTTCATCTGGCTATAGTTGGATTCACTAAAGCCTTCTTGGATAATGTCTGAGCCTAGGTTCGATGTCATAATGATCACCGAGTTACGAAAATCGACCGTACGCCCTTGTCCATCGGTTAAACGACCATCATCAAGCACCTGCAATAGAATATTAAAGACATCGCTATGTGCTTTTTCGACTTCATCAAGCAAAATAACCGAATATGGCCGACGGCGAACGGCTTCAGTTAAATAGCCGCCCTCTTCATAACCAACATATCCCGGTGGCGCACCAACAAGACGAGCAACGGAGTGTTTTTCCATAAACTCAGACATATCGATACGCACCATGGCTTCATCGGTATCGAACATAAACTCTGCCAGCGCTTTACAAAGCTCTGTTTTACCAACCCCAGTTGGCCCAAGGAACAAAAATGAACCAATCGGCCGATGCGGGTCAGATAATCCAGCACGACTACGACGTATCGCATGCGCCACGGCATGAATTGCTTCTTCCTGACCAACCACGCGCTGGTGCAACTCTTCTTCCATACGCAAGAGTTTAGCTCGTTCACCTTCAAGCATTTTGTTCACAGGAATGCCCGTCCAACGAGATAGCACTTCGGCAATTTCGTTTTCTGTCACTTTATGACGTAACAACGTCATATCCTGCATCTCAGCTTGCGATGCTAAATCAAGCTGGCGTTCGAGCTCTGGAATTCGGCCATATTGCAGCTCTGACATACGATTCAGATCGCCTGCTCGACGAGCAACATCTAAATCCAAACGAGCCTGTTCAAGGTCGGATTTAATATGCTGAGTCCCTGACAGCGCCGCTTTTTCCGCTTTCCAAACCTCTTCAAGTTCGCGATATTTTTCTTCGCGCTCTTTGAGCTCTTCTTCAATTTTCGCAAGCCGCCCTTGGCTGGCTGGATCTTCTTCTTTTTGCAGCGCATTCTGCTCAAGTTTGAGCTGAATAATACGCCGATCAAGCCGGTCAAGTTCTTCCGGTTTCGAGTCAATTTGCATACGAATACTGGAAGCTGCTTCATCAATTAAGTCAATCGCCTTATCTGGCAATTGACGATCCGAGATATAACGGTTCGATAAATTAGCTGCCGCTACAATTGCCGGATCGGTAATCTCAACCGAGTGGTGCAATTCGTAGCGCTCTTTCAAGCCACGCAAAATCGCGATGGTATCCTCAACGTTTGGTTCTTCAATCAGCACTTTTTGAAAACGCCGTTCTAATGCAGCATCTTTTTCAATGTACTGACGATACTCATCCAACGTGGTCGCGCCAACGCAGTGCAAGTCGCCACGTGCCAGAGCAGGTTTAAGCATATTCCCTGCATCCATCGCACCATCGCCTTTACCAGCGCCCACCATGGTGTGCAGCTCATCGATAAATAAGATGACCTGCCCTTCTTCTTTAGCAAGCTCATTGAGCACAGCTTTTAGCCGCTCTTCAAATTCGCCCCGGTATTTAGCACCCGCAATCAGGCTACCCATATCCAGAGCCAGAACACGTTTGTGTTTGAGTCCTTCGGGGACCTCGCCATTGATAATACGTTGGGCAAGCCCTTCAGCAATAGCCGTTTTACCAACCCCTGGTTCACCAATCAGAACCGGGTTGTTTTTTGTACGCCGCTGCAAAACTTGAACCGTGCGTCGAATTTCTTCATCACGACCAATCACCGGATCAAGTTTGCCTTGTTCAGCTCGTTCAGTCAGATCAACGGTGTATTTTTCCAATGCTTGGCGCTGATCTTCAGCATTTTGATCGTCAACTTTCTGACCGCCACGAGCTTTTTCAATCGCTTTTTCTAATTTTCCTTTATTGGCACCGACTTCACGTAAAATTTCACCCAGTGGACCTTTGTCATCAATCGCCGCTAATAGGAAAATTTCGGATGAAATATATTTATCTTTGCGTTTCTGAGCAATTTTATCGCACAGATTAAGCAGTGAGATCAGCCCGTTCGATAATTGAATATCGCCCCCAATACCAGTGACTTGGGGTATTTTTTCTAACTCTTTATTCAATTTCGAACGCAGAGCACTGCCTTCAATGCCAGCATCTAACAAGATAGGTCGAATTGATCCCGAATCTTGGTTTAATAACGCCACCATCAGATGGACAGGCTCAATATATTGGTGGTCCCGGCCCAGAGCTAACGACTGGGCATCAGAGATCGCCAATTGGAATTTACTGGTGAATCGATCTAAGCGCATATCGCCTCCACATCAATGACCATTCAATCAATTTAACAATGATGTGGGTATAGCGGAGGCAATATTCAAGAGCAAACGCAAGAATTATTCCAACCAGATAGCTGCCGCCATCCGACCGGTTTGCCCATCTCTTCGATAGGAGAAAAAGTGAGTGGAATCGCGATACGTACAACTCGGATGCACAGCAATTTGCTCAACACCTAGTTGTTGCAATTGTAATTGAGCTAGCAATTTAAGGTCAGCCAAATATCGTTCGCCATCGGCTTTAAAGGCGCTTTGCGCCACCTCTCCCATCTGAGAGCTAAACGCCTGCAGGACATCATCACCGACCTGAAAAGCATCCGGACCAATGGCAGGCCCCAACCAAGCCACCAGCTCATTGCTTGGGCAATCCAATGTATCGACCGCACGTTTGATAATACCACTGGCTAAACCGCGCCAACCACCATGCACGGCAGCAACGGCTCGCCCCTGTGTATCAGCAATTAAAATGGGCAGACAATCTGCAACCATCACGACACACGGGATATTACGCCCACGGGTATAAGCCCCATCAGCCGTAACGCCCTCTTGCGACAATCCAGCATCAACGAGCTCATTGCTATGAACCTGATTTAACCAACAGGGCATACTTGGCAGATGACTGGCAAAATCACGTCGATTACGAGCCACATGCTCTTTCACATCGCCCACGTGAGCGCCGAGATTGTAGCTCTCATAAGGTCCCTGACTGTAGCCTGACAAGCGGTCGGTATAAACCGCTTTCACCGTATCAGGGAAAATTGATTCAATATTATTAACTGCCATGATTTGCCCCCTTAATACTTAAATTTGCCAGTCGTGCGCCTCGCTATCTCGGCGCAGCGCATCGGCAACTTTCACCATATCACTGGGAACATCAGCCTGCCACTGCATCATCTCGCCACTAATTGGATGGGCTAAGCGAAGCATTGCCGCATGCAGTGCTTGGCGCTGAAAATCTCGCAGCACTTGAACAAGCTCATCACTGGCGCCTCTAGGTAAACGCAACCGTCCGGCATAGACCGGATCGCCAACCAATGGGTGACCGATATGAGCCATGTGTACGCGGATCTGGTGAGTACGCCCCGTTTCAAGACGCAGCCGCAACCGAGTATGCTGACGGAATTTTTCAGCAACGCGATAATGTGTAACAGCGGGTCGGCCAAACGGATCGACAGCCATCTGAGTACGTTTAGTTTTGTGTCGTCCGATAGGTTCATCGACTAAACCGCCCGCCGTCATCGAACCAATCGCAATGGCTTCATACTCACGAGTAATTTCTCGTTTTTGCAATGCATCTACTAAATGAGTTTGAGCCGCAACACTCTTAGCCACCACCATCAACCCGGTAGTATCTTTATCTAAACGATGAACAATACCTGCTCTTGCCAAAGTTCGGCTCTGTGGATAGTGATACAAAAGGCCGTTCAAAATAGTGCCTGAATGATTTCCAGCCCCAGGATGCACCACTTGGCCAGCAGCTTTGTTGATCACCAAAATATCATCGTCTTCATAGACAATATTCAGATCAACGGGTTCTGGTTGCCAATCAATGACATCTTCAATGACAGCCTTAAGTGTAAGCGTTTCAAACCCTTGAAGTTTTTCACGTGGTTTATCTGCAACTCGGCCATCGATATAGACCTGCCCTTGAATAATCCACTCTTTAAGGCGTGAACGAGAATAATCGCTAAAGAGCTCGGAAAGCACCTGATCAAGGCGCATTCCGGTATGATCTTCAGCAACTTTGGCCTGTAATTCTATCTGTTGACTCATAGCAACCACTTGTGATTTATATATCTAATTTAGCAAAGTTGGGTATTTTAGCTTTTCTTTTGCAAAAGCATAAAGGATACTTTCATTTTTATGCACACAGTTATTTTAGGAAACTTCCATTCTGCTTATGCGTTATAGTCATATTTTTGCCAGTTTTTCGCTTTGCGTAGCATTGTTAACTGGTTGTTCAAGTACTCATGATAAACCTGCCGTCCCAGATAAACCGGCCGCCCAACTCTACAGCGATGCGCAAGAAGCTTTATCTGTCAGCGATTACAAACGAGCAGAACAATATTTTGAAGCACTTGATAACCGTTACCCTTTTGGCCCGTACGCAACACAAGTCCAGCTCAAACTGATTTACATTTATTACAAACGTGAAGAGACTGAGAAAGCTCTGGCCAATATTGATCAGTTCATTCGCAACAATCCGGTGAATAAATCGCTTGATTATGTTTATTATATGCGAGGCCTGACCAATATCGCGGCAGACTATAACTTTATGCAGTCATTTTTAGGGATTGACCGAGCGAGTCGCGATCCGAGTTATTCAAAAGCGGCATTTAAAGATTTTAAAATCATTGTCGAACATTACCCAAACAGTAAATATGCCGCAGATGCTCGCCAACGGATGATCTCACTCGAAGATAAACTGGCTCGTCATGATATCGACATTGCCCATTATTATATGAAACGAGAAGCTTATTTAGCGGCTATCAACCGAGCGAAGAATATTCTGACAACTTATCCGCAAAGCTCTCAAACAAAAGCGGCTCTTAAAGTAATGGTGGCAGGTTATAAAAAATTAGGCTTACCACAACTGGCCCAACGCAGCCAGAGCGTACTTGATGCTCAGCCTTCTTCTTAAGTTTTAAAGCGCCGATGGCTCCACAATGGAGCCATCGTCATTGAGTTAAATTGCGTCTTGGTCCACTTCACCGGTACGAATTCGAATCGCCCGCTGGATTTCACGCACAAAAATTTTCCCGTCACCGATTTTGCCAGTACGAGCGGTGTGAGTGATAATCTCGATACAGCGTTCGACATCTTCATCTTCAACAACCATTTCAATTTTTGCTTTAGGTAAAAAATCGACTGTGTACTCAGCACCTCGATAGAGCTCTGTATGACCTTTTTGTCGTCCAAAACCCTTCACTTCTGTCACCGTCATTCCTGTAATGCCGACGTTAGCTAATGCTTCTCGAACATCATCCATTTTAAAAGGTTTAATAATTGCAACGACCTGTTTCATATTTGCTCCCTCACTTGTCTTACATATCAATATAGATAAAAGCAGCTGTATGCGACAAACAACTATTGATTTTTATTGATAGAATTAACAATATAAATCACACTCAGCTGTTTACACTATATGCTATGTATTGTGCTCATAACAAACAACATATTGTCAAACCAATAAAAATATCAGGGCTCTCATTAACCGAGATGCTGATAGCTACTTGTCTTATTGCCTTGTTTGCCCGGTTTTCGTTGTCGCCAAATAGTTATTTTATTCAATCCCAACAACTCCAACAAGCTGCTCAATCGTTAATCAGCAGTTTGCGCTGGGCTAAACTTCAAGCACTGCAAACGCAAAATTTTATACAGATTTGTTCATTAAGTAACACTCAAGAGTGCCAAGATTCATGGATAAATCAAATCAGCATTTTTATTGATGAAGATGGAAATGGTGAGTTAAATGGCGAGGATGAGCTTTTAAAAACTATTGAATTACCTCAAGCGGTTCAGATTAATGGCTCCCGTAGCCACATTCGGATTAATAATCGAGGCTTTGCATATGGTTACCAGCAGACGCTTTATCTTTGTGAAAACCAACAAGCGCGAGCTATCACAGTCAGCGCTGTCGCCAATTTCCATGTGAAATCAGCTCAATGCCCCTTGGCAGACGGCGACTGAGCCATCCACCATAGTAACTTCACAAGTGCCATTCACATCCATAGTAATTTGTTCAACTTGCGGGTCGTCGTGCATTTGTGCTGATGAAGGAGTGGCACTTAACGAAGGCGGACTGTCTTCATCATTAGAAGTTAGTGCAAATTGGTAGCCTTCAACACTGCCAGAGGTAAAAGATAGTGCGGCTAAATTAGCAGGCCACTGATCATTGTCCAAATAATACTGCTCCATTGTCTCGCGAAGCGCATACAACTGAACAATCGCCTGCTGACGATGATATTCACCAAGCCAACTGCAATAACTCGGCAATGCCATTAGCATTAATAGCACACTAATAGCCATCGCAATTAAAAGCTCAATTAAAGTCCAACCAGAGCTCTTTACCGATTCATCCATAATAAACTGCCTATAGGCTGGGTAAGCTGACTTTTAGCACATAGCCCAACAGATTCAGGCGGAGATGATTTGATCATACCGACATTGAGCTGATGATTATCAACAACAATACTTGAGGCATAAATACCACATTGGCTTTGACTGTTAAGACACGAACTCTTACAAAGCCATTGCCCAGTCGAATCACTTTGAATATTGGCGCTTACCCATGCTGAACTTTGATTAAACAAATTTATATACGCAATGTTACTACTTCTACTGATCATCACTGTTTCGCCAGCTTGGCGACTAAGCTCAATGATGTTGAGAGTTGCAATCGTCATCACCATTAGCAAAATCAAGATACTGACCATTACAATGCCTGAGTTTGCTCGTCTGAACATGGCGACTCCCCAGGCGACAGAGCAATCAGCTGATTCAATGCAACGCGTCGATAATGATCATTAAATGGCCCGAATGTTTCACCAGCCAGCGTATACTGATTGGTGTTTAAATAGCTTTGATCAGGGCTCAGTGCCTGGGCTAGTATTCCTAGATGAACTATTCGCACTTTCTCCCAGCTTAAGGCATCCATCTGTGAAAGAGTGAGCCAGTTCAATTCACCACTTGACGAGCACAATCCAAACTCCATATTGAGCTGAGTAATCGACTGAATTAAAACACCACCAGTTGCTCCTTTAACGCCATCGGAATCAGCATAAAGTCGCATCAAGCCAACGCTCTCATCGTCATGAACTAAGAAAAACCACTCATTTTGATAAGACCAGTAATAAACTGTTCCATCATTTTGAGTGCTCTGCCAGATGACCCCTTCATCAGGTTTACTGGTAACCGGCCCTGTTAATTCACGCAATTGCAACACGACAGAGTCAGCTAGCAACGGATGTGTTTGCGAGCCTAAGCACCCCAATTCACTGGCATCAGCAGGCGTTGTAAACGCCTCAATCGCTACGGCAAAGCCGTCATCATCAGTGAGTACTGGCAGCTGCGAAAGTTCGCACCAATCTTGATTAAGCGTTGAAAGGTCGGCGTTTTCAAAAAGATAGTTTAATCCGCCCCAACTGCCTGAGTTAGCAATTGAAGAAGCCATTAAATTCATTGCAGCTTCGGCGCGCATGCGAATATTGCTGTACTGGTTGAGGCGTTGTTGCTGCTCAGTTAAGCTCAAATACCAATGATAACCTCCCGCTAAAATCAGCAGCGCCAAACTTAGCGCAATCATTACCTCAAGTAACGAATATCCGAGGCACCGTATACGCTTCATCACATCAGTTGCACTTGTCGAGAAATACTACGAGATGGACACTCGCTCTCACAAGTGTTGCTTTGCCAACGAATCGTCCAATCAGCTAAGCCGGATGCACTAACATTTAAGTTAATTGAAAAATCACTCACATCAAGCTGCTGCTCTTGGATCACTTTAACTAAACCTGCCAAGCGTGAATCATCATCAGAACTACCATCATGGTAGCGCCACTGCCATGAACCATCTGTCAGCCAAATTGTATGTTGGGCTATAGCAAGGGCTAGAATCGAGCGATTAATTGCCTCAATACTTTGCAACTGCTCGTCGCGGCGTTGATCAACCAACATATTTTGCACACTCTGAATCTGCGCGACCATCACCACAGCCAATAACATGCCAGCGACTAACACTTCCACCAGACTAAACCCAAGGTTTTTCACAACAATCATCATCTTAAAATGGCTAGACCATTATTAATATTTTTATCATTAAAGTCAAAAACACTTTTTACAGGCATAAAAAAACCTCCCGCAGGAGGTCTAATTACTTAAGCTAAACGATATTAAATAATACGCAGCTCGCTTGGCACTTCAAAAACAATACTTTCTTCGCGGCCAGAGGCCTCAGTAACAGTTGTGGCACCGAGTTCTTGCAAACGGCTAATGACATCTTCAACTAAGACTTCGGGCGCTGAAGCACCTGCAGTCACGCCAATTTTGCTATCTTGGTTAAACCAATTCGCATCGATGTCTTCAGAGCTGTCAATCAGATAGGCTGGCGTTCCAAGACGAGCAGCTTTTTCACGCAATCTATTTGAATTTGATGAGTTTGCCGAGCCGACAACTAACACCACATCGGCATTTCTAGCCAAATTTGAAACAGCATCCTGACGATTCTGCGTTGCATAGCAGATATCATCTTTACGCGGTCCCTGAATATTCACAAACCGCTCTCGCAGCGCGTCAATCACATCAGAGGTGTCATCAACAGAGAGTGTGGTTTGCGTGCAATAGAACAGATTATCTGGGTTTTTAATCTCTAATCGAGCAACGTCTTCGACCGTCTCAACCAGATAAATCCCGCCATCAGGATTACTATACTGGCCCATCGTACCGTTGACTTCAGGGTGTCCATGATGACCAATTAAAATACACTCTGTACCGCGGCGGCTAGCGCGGGTTACTTCCATATGAACTTTTGTCACCAATGGACATGTTGCATCAAAAATCTTTAGCTGACGCGCTTTCGCTTCTTGACGAACAGCCTGGGCAACGCCATGAGCACTAAAAATACAAATGGCATTTTCTGGAACTTCATCAAGCTCGTCGACAAAAACAGCCCCTCGCTGGCGCAACCCATCCACCACAAAGCGGTTATGAACCACTTCATGGCGAACATAAATTGGCGCTTCAAATAGCTCCAACGCCCGCTCAACAATAGAGATAGCTCTATCGACACCGGCACAAAAACCTCGTGGATTAGCTAAAATAATCTCCACTTTTACCTCCGGTCAGGTGTTTCATAAGAGACGATTTCAACGGCAAACACAATTGGCTCACCCGCCAACGGATGGTTAAAATCGACAGTCACGCTATCGCCTTCTATGGCTTGAATAATCCCTGGCAATTCAGCCCCATTAGGCTGAGAGAACCCCATCACCATGCCAACTTTCAACGCTTCATCCGATGGAAATTGATCGCGAGTAAAATAACTTACCCGTTCACTTAAGTGTTCACCGAACGCCTTGTCAGCGCTAAGCTCCCACTGCTGCTTATCACCTACATTAAGGCCCAGCAGATAATGCTCAAAGCTTGGCGGAAGATGGCCATCACCGATTGTTAAATCAACTGGATGGCCTCGTTCATAGGTTGATTCAACAACCTGTCCATCTGTTTTAACCAGCACAAAGTGCAAACAGACCTTCGAGCCTTGCTCAATCATGATGACTCCTTGGCGTTGCGTTTGCTCGGATGAATAAAGCTATCGAGGATCAATAAAACCGCACCGACACAGATGCAGCTGTCAGCAACATTAAATGCCGGCCAATGATAACCGCCATAATGCGCATCCAGAAAATCGATTACATAACCGTATAATAAGCGATCAATCACATTGCCCAACGCGCCACTGATAATCAGCGCGTATCCGGCGGCACTTATCGGTTGATGCTTTTTCATCCGCTTAAGACAAAAGACCAAGAATAAGCAGACCACCACCGCTAATACGGTAAAGAACCAGCGCTGCATCCCACCTTGAGAATCTAGAAAGCTAAAGGCCGCGCCATAATTATGGACATAAACCAGATTAAAGAAACTGGTGACGGGCTTAGACTCAAACAATGCCATCGAGCCGGCCACCACATGCTTGCTAATCTGATCGATGAGCAACATCACAGCGCTGAGCCACAGCCAGCGCAATGCATTAGAGCGAACCATTAAGCAAATTTACGCTGTTCACCAGCGCCTGCTACGTTCGTGGCACAACGGCCACACAAAGTCGGATGCTCAGGGTCTGCACCAACATCAGTGCGATGCTGCCAGCAGCGTTCACATTTCTCACCCGGTGCTTTTTCAACGAGCACTTTAAGTCCATCCAGCTCAGTATCCTGCGCATTGTCTGGCGCCTCGGATAAATCGCTAACGGATGCATCACTGGTAAGTAACACAAAGCGCAGTTCGTCTTCTAAATGCTCTAAATCAGCTTTGAGTTTACCAGTTGCAAACAAGGTAACTTTGGCTTCTAGCTGGCCACCAATCTGTTTGTCATTACGGGCTTGTTCAAGGACTTTGTTCACTTCATCGCGCGCATTTTGAATTTCTTGCCAGAATCGGTCAGCTTGAGAGTCGACCTGACAGCCAAAGTCTTCATACCAAGTACCAGTGAAAACAAATTCATCTCGCTCACCTGGTAGCGCTTGCCAAATTTCATCCGCAGTAAAGCTCAAAATTGGCGCAATCCAGCGCGTTAGAGCCTCAGCGATATGGTACAAAGCACTCTGACAAGAACGACGTGCGTGACCATCTGCTTTCGCGGTGTATTGACGGTCTTTGATGATATCCAGATAAAAACTACCCAATTCAATTGAGCAGAAATGCATCAGTGTCTGATATACAACATGGAACTGATAGTTTTCATACGCTTCAACAATAGTCTGTTGAGTGGCAACAGCGCGCTGTAGCATCCAGCGGTCCAACTCAACCATATCATCGGTGGCAACCATATCTGAAGTTGGTTCAAAACCACTTAAGTTGGCCAACAAGAACCGTGATGTATTACGGATACGACGATAAGCATCGGCGGCATGTTTGATAATTTCATCAGACACGGTCATTTCAGCTGTGTAGTTGGTTGATGCAATCCACAACCGCAAGATATCAGCACCTAATTTGTTCCAGATGTCTTGAGGGGCAATCCCATTACCTAGCGATTTAGAGAATTTTTTCCCTTCACCATCAACGGTAAAACCATGAGTCAACACCTGTTTGTATGGTGCACGGCCATGAATCGCGGTTGAAATCATCAACGAAGACTGGAACCAACCTCGATGCTGGTCAGAGCCTTCCAGATACATATCGATATCGCGACCGGCGAGCTCTTCACGCTCACTGGCAACACTAAAGTGAGTTGAGCCTGAATCGAACCAGACATCCAACGTATCTTGCACTTTGCGATAATCTTTGGCTTCTTCCCCGAGTAAATCTTCTTCGGTTAAATCAAACCAAGCCTGAATACCGGATTTTTCAACGCGTTTAGCCACTTCTTCCATCAACTCGACGCTGCGAGGATGAATCTCGTTGGTTTCTTTGTGCACAAACAAAGCAATTGGCGTACCCCACGTGCGCTGACGAGAGATACACCAGTCAGGACGGTTGGCGACCATCGATTCAATTCGATTTTGTCCCCAAGCAGGGATCCAGCGAGTTTCTTCAATTTCGCTTAAAGCTTGAGCACGCAATCCAGTTTTATCCATGCCAATAAACCACTGCGGCGTAGCACGGAAGATAATTGGCGTTTTATGGCGCCAGCAATGAGGATAACTGTGCACGATTTTATCTAAATAAAATAAATTCTTTTTCTCACGCAGCAGATCAAAAATAGCATCGTTTGCTTTGAAGATATGCATTCCTTCAAAATAAGGCGTGCCGGGTAGATAAACACCCGTAGGGCCTACGATGTCACGCGATTCAACATTGTATTGCTGGCAAACAACATAGTCGTCTTGACCATGAGCAGGCGCGGTGTGAACACAACCAGTACCTGATTCAGTGGTGACATGGTCACCTAAAATAATTGGCACCTGATAATCGTTAAACGGATGGTTCAACTGCAGCAGTTCAAGATCTTGGCCCATGCATGAACCTAACACTTTGTATGCTTCGATTCCCACGCGCTGCATCATTGGCTCAAGTAAATCTTCAGCACAAACAATCCGCTCAATGCCATCAAGGCCATTGATTTCAACCAAGACATAACTCAGACGAGCGTTTAATGAAACAGCACAGTTAGCCGCAAGTGTCCAAGGCGTTGTCGTCCAAATGACAACAGAGACAGGGCCTTCCCCGACAGTTGTGCCAAATTTACTGGTCAACTCAACAGGGTCTGCTGCTGGAAAGCGCACATCAATGGCGAAACTTTCACGGTCTTCGTATTCAACTTCAGCTTCTGCCAGTGCTGAACCACAATCTAAACACCAATGCACAGGTTTAGAACCGCGCAATAGGTGGCCATTCTCAACAATTTTAGCCAAAGCACGGATAGTATTGGCTTCGGTTTTAAAATCCATGGTGCGATAAGGATTTTGCCAATCGCCAATCACTCCCATACGGATAAAGTCTTTGCGCTGACCATCAATCTGTTTGGCAGCATATTCACGGCATTTTTCGCGAAATTCAGCAGCGGTCACTTTACGACCAGGTTTACCAACCTTTTTTTCTACCTGAAGTTCAATCGGCAACCCATGGCAATCCCAACCTGGAATATATGGAGCATCATAATCAGAGAGCGTTTTCGATTTAATAATGAAGTCTTTTAAGATTTTGTTAACCGCATGGCCTAAATGAAGGTTGCCGTTCGCATAAGGAGGACCATCATGCAAAATGAAGGATTTTTTCCCTTTTTTGGCGGCCCGGATAGCCTGATATAAGCCTTTTTCTTGCCAACGTTGCAACATGGCTGGCTCACGTTTAGCCAGATTGCCTCGCATCGGAAAGTCGGTGCTTGGCAGATTTAACGTATCTTTATAATCGCTCATCGATCCACAGTTCCAGTTAGATAATCTTGGTTATTAAACCAAATTCTTGCCCGTCGAATATCCGCGTCAACTTGTGTTTTTAACGCATCCAACGAATCAAATTTTACTTCGTCTCTTAATTTCCAAAGTGGTTCAACCACTAAGCGCTGTCCATACAAAGACAGCTTTTGATTTAGAATATGTACTTCTAAAAGCAAATCGCGACCATTAGCGGTCGGTCGTTTGCCTAAATTAGCAATTGCAGGCCAGCACACTTCTTGCCCATTGAGCTGTCGCACCAGTACCGCATAAACGCCGCGCAACGGACTTGAGCCTCGAGGAAGGCGCAGATTGGCAGTTGGGAATCCTAACGTTCGACCCAACTGCTGGCCGTAACTGACTTTGGCGCTAATTTGATAGCGTCGCCCCAGCCATTGACTCACTCTGTCGAAATCACCGTCATGTAAGCCTTGGCGAATGCCTGTGCTACTAACCCGCTGACCTTTTTGACAAAAAGACTGAGTATTTTGCACTGAAAAGCCATATTGCTCGCCCGCTTCACACAGCATCGCATAATCACCTCGGCGAGCTTTACCAAAGCGAAAATCATCACCGATCACTAAGTGGTTGACCGCAAGCTTTTTGACCAACAGTTGCTCAATAAATTGCTCTGCGCTAAAAGAGGAAAACTGCTGACAAAAACGCACAACAAGCAGCTGGTCAACACCAAGTGCCGCTAGCTGACAATATTTATCACGAAATGAACTGATCCGCTCTGGTGCTTTATCTGGCGCAAAAAATTCCATCGGTTGTGGTTCAAAAAGCATCACAGTTGCTTTTTTACCGCAGGCCCTAGCTTTTTCTAATAATTGCGTAATTACCTGCTGATGACCGCGATGGACACCATCAAAGTTGCCAATCGTTAACACGCTACCAGCATGTTCAGCTCGAATGTTGTCTATGCCTCGGATCAGTTTCATCAATCAATACAGCCTAATCTCACGACGCTAAACGCCGAATTATAGCTTGTTTATTCGTCAGATACAGCCCCGCTGGAGCTTTTCAAATGGGATAATCTTCCCCCCAAGGCTACCAGAGATACCCCATAGACGACAATCGCTGCGACAATTCCTCCAACTAACCAATACAAACTGCGAATAAAAGTTAGATGTATCCAGTTATTCCATGAGGGAAGAAAATAATAAAGTCCCGCCGCCATAATGATACTCGCCAGTGCAACTCGGGCTAAAAATAGCCAGCTGTAGCGACTAATTCGATACACACCTGCTTTGAGCAAACCGCGATATAACAAACATGCATTTAAACACGCAGACAAAGCAGTGGCCATCGCCATACCGATGTAGCCAAATGGGACAATAAAGATCCCATTTAAAACAATATTCGTCACCATCGCAATCACTCCGTAGCGAACTGGCGTACGGGTATCTTGGCGAGCATAAAATCCAGGTGCAAAAATTTTGATCAGCATGAAGAACAACAACCCACAAGAAAAGGCGATCAAGCTATAAGTTGCATGGTGAACATCGCTGGCATCAAAAGCACCGCGCATAAACAAAACGCGCAACATGGGTGTGGATAGAATAATCATCCCGGCCATCGCAGGGATCCCTAATAAACCAACCATACGCACGGCCCAATCCATGGTGCGAGCAAATTCCTCGGGATTTTTATCGACATGACGCTCTGACAGGCTCGGTAAAATGACCGTTGCGATAGCGATTCCAAATAACCCTAACGGAAACTCCAATAACCGGTCTGAATAATACAGCCAACTAATCGAGCCACTGACTAAAAAGCTTGCCATAAAGGTGTCAAACAACAAATTGATTTGACTTACTGACACCCCAAATAATGCTGGCAACATCAATTTACGAATTTGCGTGACGCCAGGATGCTTCCAGCCCCAGCGCGGCCAGCGCAACATTTTAAGGCGCAATAGAAACGGCAGTTGAAATAAAAACTGTAAAAGCCCGCCAAAAAACACCCCCCATGCCAGACCAACTTCAGGCTGAGCCAAATGAGGCGCGTAGTAGATCGCGGCAACAATCATCGCAACATTTAAAAATACCGGAGTAAACGATGCAACCGCAAAACGGCCAAAGCTATTTAAAATAGCTCCAGCCATCCCCGTAAAGGTGATGAACCACAGATATGGAAAGGTGATTTTTAATAATAAAGAAGCGAGTACAAATTTATGCCCATCTGGGCCATTGTGTAACCAATCGATAAACCAACCGGTACCAAAAATCATGGCCACAACTGGCGAGGCAATCATCCCAATTAAGGTAACTATCGTTACAATCAGCCCTAAAGTCCCGCTGACGCGCGCCACGAGCTCCCGTAGTTCGTCCTCTTGCTCTTGCTGTTTGTATTGCGTAAAAACTGGAATGAATGCTTGAGCAAAAGCGCCTTCGGCAAATAATCGCCGCAAAAAATTGGGAATGCGGTTAGCGAAAAAGAATACATCAGCGGCCGTGCCAGCTCCGAGCAAATTGGCCACCACAACATCACGAATTAACCCCAACATGCGCGAGATTAACGTCATGGAACTCACAATTGCGCCAGATTTTAATAATTTTTTACTCAAATTTGCTGTTACCTCGATAATCAGCCATGACTTGGGCGCCAGAAGCTGCTAAAATTGCGCCCCAGTTTAACCTTGTGCGGTAAGAAATAACAGATGATCGCGACTTGGTTAAATTTTGTTTGACATCACACGAGAAAAAAGGCATATTCCACGGCCTTTAAGAGATTCGAGTTCGGGAGTAAACCTTGGCTAATATTAAGTCAGCTAAAAAACGTGCTGTACAGGCTGAAAAACGCCGTAAGCACAATGCTAGCCGCCGCTCCATGATGCGTAGCTACATTAAAAAAGTAGTTGCAGCTGTTGCAGCAGGCGATAAAGAAACAGCGCAAGGCGCTTTGAAACAAGCGCAGTCAGTTCTGGATCGTGCCGCAACTAAAGGCCTGATTCATAAAAATAAAGCAGCTCGTCATATGAGTCGCTTGAACGCTCAGATCAAAGCGCTGTAAGCTTTTTGATCGACAAAAAGCCGGCTTTAGCCGGTTTTTTTGTGCCTGTGATTTAGCAATAAAGCTGATGCAGTAGCTTTAAAACCGCTTTAGCGTTATCACTGGCAATAGAATAATAGATTGTCTGCGCTTCTTTGCGAGTTTTAACAATACCTTCCCGGCGCAACCATGCTAGATGTTGAGACAGAGCCGACTGACTCAACTCAACACACTGATTGAGTGCCCCAACTGAATATTCACGTTCAATTAGATAACACAGAATAATCAATCGGTGCTCATTAGCCAGGGCTTTTAGTAAAGCTAAGGCTGGAGCAGAATTTGCCTGCATATCCTGCATCGACAATGTTATCTCTTGTTCACTCATCGCTAATTGATTCCAGCAAATAATTCACTAAAATTTTGCTCACAGAGTCGTTTAACAGCGGGATGCTGGATCATCCTTTGAGCAAAAATGACATAATACTCTTCTTTTATCGCTTCAGTTGTCCCAAGTTGATAGACGCGGCCATCGCGCATAATATCCTCGGTATAGATAGATGGTGCGACGAAAATGCGCCCTTTTTGACAACCAAATGCCGTCATTAGCGCCGCATCGTCAAACTCACCCATAACTTTGACACTCAGTCCCTGCTCTTCAAACCAGCTCAGAAGTTTTCGCCCAAGGGCGCTACGCCGCGAAGGAATCAGCAGTGGCCGAGTCTCAAGACACGCGGGAAAGGCAGGCTCGCTCAATGGCTCCGAGCTAAAAAAAGCAACCCCACACTCACCCAGCCATTTACTAAATAAAGTATCTTGCTTATCGCTGTCAAGCGCACAATCTGAGAGGATCATATCCAGTTTATGCTCGCTTAATTGCCCCAATAACATCTCGTGAGTAGATTCGATACAGCGCAATTGTAAGCGACCATCGTTAGGAATAACCGACTCTAAAACCTTTGCCGCCAATGATTTACTCAGTGCATCGGCAACACCAACTTCAAATAGCTGATTTTCCTGTCCTGAATAGTTAATAATGTCCATCATTTCATAGCTTAATGAAAACATCTTATCAGCATATTTGAAGACTAATTGGCCAAGTTCGGTTGGCAATAACTTAGGGCCTTTGCGGATAAACAGAGCGCCTTTGAATCGCTCTTCCAAGAGTTTTATCTGCCCAGTAACCGTTTGCGGCGTTAAAAATAGTGCCTGAGCGGCCGCAGTGACAGACCCTCTTTTATAGGTCATCCAGAAATAATAAAGGTGATTATAATTCAGATGCGCCATATTGAACCAATCAACAAATTTACCACCCACTACTGCTTTGCATCAGCATCCCTCGTGTGCTATTGATACCACCCAGAGGTCTTTTAATGCAAAAAGCTGTATTAGTAAGCCATGAATTAACAAATAAGTTAATGATATTACAGTTTAGTTTCAAGAAGGTCTACAACTGATAATTTTCTGAACAGCTCATCGCTTAAGCGCTCTTTCAAGCAAAGAGTGAAAATCAACAAACAATAGCAACGAGCAACAAGACGCATCTGGCAACGCGCCGCGCAAAATCAATGCCTCTATACGCAAAGGAGCCGCAAAGCTCCTTTGCTTAAAATGGCTCGCAGATTCGCGTAAAACTAATCACAGAAGATCTTCAGCCCTATGAATGGGTTAATCACAGCCATTTAATTTCTTCAGTTCACTTTCCAACCAAATTCGTTGATTCGGCAAAAGATTTTGCTTTTTAGCCCAATTTTGCCAATGAATCATCGTATTTTGGTCACAGTATTGCCCCAATGCCCACTGATAGCGTTGTCCTCCTCGAGATTTCAGCGCTCGTTCACTAAATGCATCTTGCATATCTGATTGGGCTTTAAGCTCATTTAAGCTATCAACCACGCCTTGCAGATAAGCCTTACATAACTGAGGCTGCTTTTGACAGTCATATGGATTATGCATCTGTGCCTGAACCGGAAGCCCCAACATCGCCCCGACTAAGGCAAAAATACTAATCGCGAGTTTTTTGACCATGGATTGCTCCTTAGTGATCTGCTGGTGAAGAAGTCTCCAATGCTGACTGTATCTGCGGCTTGTGCGTTGTAGCTCTTAGCAGCACATAACCACAACAGGCAGCAAAAAATGAACCAAGCAAAATCGCTAGCCGGGCTTGGTCAATCTGTGCTTGCATTCCAGGATAAGCCAGCGAAGTGATAAAAATTGACATGGTAAAACCGATACCAGCTAATACACTGGTTGCAAAAAGCTGCTTAAACTGCGTTCCATGAGGCAATTTGGCAGCTTTTAGTTGAATAGCCAGATAGCTTGCTAGAAAAATTCCCACAGGCTTACCAATAAATAAACCGAGCATTACCCCTAATGAGAGCGGTAAATGAAATACTGATTCAGCATCAACCAAGTTAATACCCGCATTAGCAAATGCGAATATTGGCAAAATGACATAACCTGAAATGGAGTGCAAAGAATGCTCTAAACGCTCTAGTGGCGAATGCTCATGGCCTTTGACATGCAGTGGAATGGTCAGCCCTAACAACACCCCTGCAATGGTGGCATGCACACCTGATTTAAGTACCGCGACCCATAAAATAATTCCTAACAACATATAAGGTGTGAGTGAGCTGCATCCGCGTTTATTTAAAATAATCAGGCCAATCAGCGCCACTGCCGCACAAGCAAGAGCCACAACAGACATCCCGTGGGAGTAAAAAATTGCGATGATAATCACCACTCCCAGATCATCAGCAATCGCCAGTGCCAAAAGGAACACTTTCAGGCTGCTAGGAACACGTTTACCTAACAACGCCATAATTCCTAAGGCGAACGCAATATCGGTCGCCGCCGGAATCGCCCAACCATTTTTAAGCGTTGGGTCACCATGATTAAACATTAAAAAAATCAGAGCCGGCACAATCATCCCGCCCAAAGCGGCAAATATTGGCAAGCTTGCTTTGTCTCGGCTAGAAAGCTCGCCTTCTAGCACTTCGCGTTTAACTTCAAGACCAATCACCAAAAAGAATATCGCCATCAGGCCATCATTGACCCAGAGCAACAGTGGTTTTTCAATATTCAATGATGCAACGCGAACCTGCACAGGCATATCAAACAGATGCACATAGAGATGGTTCAAGGGCGAATTGGCCATGACCAACGCGACGATGGCAGCGATAATTAATAAAATGCCGCTGGCAGCTTCCATTTTTAAGAAACGATCTATAAATCCCCGCACATTCATTCCCCACGATTGACTCGACGAATCATTAGTTTAGCGGCTTTGTATCTATAAAAAACTCACTTCTAATTGAGATCATTTAAGGTTTAACCGAATATTAATAATAAATAACCGACTCTCTAACGACACAAAGATTGCCTAACCACTCATAAAACTTAGGCTAGCATGTTAGAATTCACCACCCTTGAGACAAAAAACTATTTTCTATGAAGCAATATCTCGATTTATGCCGCCGGATCATTGACGAAGGTGTCTGGGTAGATAATAAGCGCACAGCCAAACGCTGCTTAACCGTTATTAATGCCGATCTCTGCTATGACGTCCAAAATGGTGTTTTTCCATTAGTTACAACTCGAAAAAGCTTCTGGAAAGCAGCCGTTGCGGAGATGATAGGTTATCTACGTGGATACGCCAGTGCAGCTGATTTTCGTCAAATAGGCACCAAAACGTGGGATGCCAACGCCAACGAGAACCAAGACTGGCTCAATAACCCTCATCGAAAAGGCGAAGATGATATCGGTGAAGCTTATGGTGTTGTTGCCAGAAACTGGCGCTGTGCTGATGGCTCACGAATCGACTTATTGCAACAGATTGTAGATGACCTGACTCGTGGCCAAGACAATCGAGGTGAGATACTGACGTTTTATAATCCAGGGGTATTTGACCGGGCGTGTCTGCGGCCATGCATGTATAGCCACCATTTTTCACTGCTTGGCGATACATTGTATTTAAATAGCACCCAGCGCAGTTGCGATGTGCCTCTGGGGCTTAATTTTAATATGGTTCAGGCTTATTTCTTGCTCGCGATTATGGCGCAAATCACTGGCAAGAAACCGGGTAAGGTCTACCATAAAATTGTAAATGCGCACATTTATGAAGACCAACTAGAACTGATGAGAGATGTCCAGCTAAAAAGAGAGCCACTGCCAGCGCCGACTTTTCATATCAATCCTGAGATTAAAACTCTTAAAGATTTGGAAAGCTGGGTCACACTGGATGATTTTAAAGTCGAAGGCTATCAGCATCACGAACCAATCAAATACCCATTCTCAGTTTAAGAAAATACAAAAGAGGTCATCGACCTCTTTTGTAATCCAGACCGATTAAGAACGTTTAGCTCGGCGATATGCCCATATGAGGACCCAAGCACCAATAATAATCATTGGGACCGATAGAATTTGCCCCATGGTCGTACCAAAGCTAAAGAATCCTAACTGCGGATCTGGTTGGCGGAAGAACTCAGCGAAACAGCGAAAACAGCCATAAATCAGCAAAAACATCCCCGACACTGCACCCATTGGGGGTTTGCGCCGTGAATAGACTTGCAAAATAATAAGCAGTAATACGCCCTCTAATAAGAATTCATAAAGCTCTGACGGGTGACGAGGCAACGGGCCTGCATCAGGGTATATCAACGCCCATGGGACATCGGTAACCCGACCCC
Organism: Celerinatantimonas sediminis; assembly: GCF_046054195.1. Classification (NCBI taxonomy): domain Bacteria; kingdom Pseudomonadati; phylum Pseudomonadota; class Gammaproteobacteria; family Celerinatantimonadaceae; genus Celerinatantimonas; species Celerinatantimonas sediminis. Next base: position 176,466 of record NZ_JBEQCS010000007.1, on the reverse strand, counting down.
ATAACTCGCCATTAATAAAGTTACCAATTCGCCCAGCACCTAGACCAAAAGGTACTAAAGGGGCAACGACATCCGCAACTAAGAAGAAATGACGATGCGTCTTGCGGGCAAAATAGAGCATTGCCAAAATTACGCCAATTAAGCCGCCATGGAATGACATGCCACCATCCCAGATTTTAAAGATATACAACGGATGAGAGATAAATAGCGGCAGTTGATAAAACAGAACGTAGCCAATGCGGCCACCTAAAATCACACCTAAAAAGCAGTAAAACAGCAAGTCGCTAACCTGATTGCGGTTCCAATCGTTATCATCTCGGTCGGCGTAACGATTGGCACAAAACAGTGCAAAGATAAAACCGACCAAGTACATCAAACCATACCAGTGAACCTCAATAGGTCCGATGGAAAATGCAACCGGGTCGATATGCGGATAATGCCAGTATGTCCTCACAAGAAAGCCCTTCTACCAAACAACGTCGTCAAAAAGAGGTGTTGATTGTGCAAGGTTCCTTGGCAGAACACAAGTGCTTGCAACTAACGATGCCCTCGGACTAAATGCAACAGGTCGCGCTTCTCTAAGTAATCAGACAAGATTGTCTGCACCTGTTCACGGTTACCAGCACTCAGTAATGGCTCTTTGAGCGCGCTCAATTCACTTAAATCGACACGACGAATCAGATATTTGATTTTAGCCAGATTAAAGCTGCTCATACTAAGATGACGATACCCTAAAATCAGTAATGCTATCGCGCCAATTGGATCCCCGGCCATCTCACCACAAACACTTACACTGGAGTTAAGTACTTGACCTTGAGTATGGATGTAATTTAAAGCTCGAATCACTGCGGGATGGCACGTTGAATAAGCGCCGCTCACACGCTTGTTATTGCGATCCACAGCCAATAGATATTGCGTTAAATCATTCGAGCCTACTGACCAAAAAGCGACCTTTTGCGCAAGCTCTGGCAAAATGAATAACGCCGAGGGCACCTCAATCATCACACCGAGCTTCGGCCTTGAGATACCCACTTTATCAGGATTTTCCTCTAAGATTTCAGCCCAAGCACGGTCCAATAAGCCGATTGCCTGCTCGACTTCCTGAATAGAGCTTATCATCGGCAGCATAATCGACAGATTTGGATAGACCAATGCCGCTCGATACATCGCCCGACATTGCACCATGAAAATTTCAGGGTGATCCAGCGTCATACGAATGCCGCGCCAGCCTAAAAATGGGTTTTCTTCATGAATGGGGAAATAAGGCAATTGCTTATCGCCACCGACATCAAGAGTACGCATGCAAACGGGCTTGCCATGATAACTGGCCAAAATTTTAAGATAGCTCTGATATTGCTCCGCCTCTGATGGAAAGCGGTTCTGCAATAAAAATGGAACTTCGGTGCGATACAATCCAACGCCATCGGCAACACTTTCAGCCCTATCGGCATCGGTACTTAATCCAGCATTGACCAGTAATTCAATCGCTTGTCCATCTAGGGAAATTGCAGGGGCATGAAGCTCTTGATTAATCTGAGCATTCATCACCTCTTCTTGGCGCAATAATTGGCGATATTCACTGCGTAAAATCACATCTGGCTCAACAAATATATTGCCCGTGTAACCATCAATAATTAAAAAGCGTTGCGCCAACAAAGCAATGTCCGCACTCACCCCCATCACGGCAGGGATCCCCATGGTGCGCGCTAAAATCGCCGCATGCGAATTACTCGTGCCGCGCTGAGCCACAATTCCGGCAAGCCGCTCACGAGGAATATCACCCAACATGGTCGCGGTGACTTCTTCGGCAACGAGGACAAACGAGCGCTGCGGGAATTGGTTAAACTGAGGCTGATTTAAGTGCATTAATAAGCGCTGACATAGATCTTTCAGATCCACAGCTCGCTCTTTTAAATAATTATCGCTGAGCGCTTCAAACTGCTTGAGATATTCTTTATACACCAACTGCAAAGAGCTTAACGCGCTATAGCCTTGCTTAATTTTTAAACGCAGCGATTTAACAAAGCTGACATCATTAAGCATGCCCTGATAAACTTCGAAAATGGATAGAACATCTCGCGGCAGCTGTTTACCAAGGCGCAAAGTCATCGCCTCAAGATCTGAGCGCGTTTTAGCAAACGCATTCTCTAATAACTCAAGCTCTGCATCAATTTGTGTCGTTGTTTCTATTTCAAGTTCAGTTAATTCAACCGGCGGCTGTAAAACCCAGCCTTGTGCCATCCCTATTCCAGAAGCACCTGCAATACCACGAATCGTTGCCCGTGGTAATGACTGCGATTTTTGCATCATTTCGGCTAAATCGACATGGCGTAAAGTACTCGATAGGTGAGCGGCTAAGGTCACTAAAAAAGCTTCTTCGGTATCGCTAAATGAGCGCACTTCAGATTGCTGTACAACCAATACACCCAATAATTCTCGGTGATAAATAATCGGTGTACCCAGAAACGATTTAAACGAATCTTCTTTCGCTTCGGGCAGGTATTTAAAACTCGGATGCTGATACACATCGGCAATATTAAGAGGCTCTTCGCGCCGAGCGACCAGCCCAACGACCCCTTCGTCAAAACTTATCCATGTTCGTCCAACTGCCGACTGAGCTAAGCCATCGCTACCGCGTAACACTAAACGTTGATGTTTATTATCCGCCTGATAAACACTACAGCAATCAACCTGCATAGTGGCTCGCACTTCGCTCACCAAGAAGTGGATAGCTTGTTCAAATGAAGACGCCTGGGCCACGCGTTCGATGACTCTTCGCAACTCGGTTAACAACGAACTCTCCTTAAATTGCAGTCAATAAGCCTATCTAAAATATTAAAACACCGAGAAGACCTGTGCAGACAGACTTATGAAAGATTACACGATACGACTAAAACAGCCCTTAAGAGTGGTGAGGAACCACTCTTAAGGCTCGGGGTTTGGATGCACAGCGAGATCATCACATAAATTTATGAAGTTGCAGAGCGAACCTGACGAGGCTTTTTTCGCCGCCGCCTATTAGGGCGTTCTTTCAATCCCCCCATTAACTGTGGCGCAAACTCCTTAAGAGCCTTGCGATAAACATCTCGTTTAAATGATACGACTTGTCTCACGGGGTACCAATAACTGACCCATCGCCAGTCATCAAACTCCGGATGCCCACAGCTATCAAAGCAAATTTTAGACTCTTTACCTTCAAGGCGAATCAAAAACCACTTTTGTTTCTGTCCCAGACATACCGGTTTACTGTCCCAACGAACTAATCGTTTTGGCAATTTGTAACGTAACCAATGCCGGCTTACAGCAAGTATTCGAACATCATCAGATTTAAGTCCAACTTCTTCGAATAACTCCCGAAACATCGCTTGTTCCGGCGTCTCACCGTCGTTCACACCTCCCTGGGGGAACTGCCAAGAGTGCTGGCCAAAGCGTCTGGCCCACAACACCTGCCCTCGTCTGTTACAAATGATGATGCCAACATTAGGACGATAACCATCACCATCAATCACTGAAATACCTTCAGTTATAATTCCAAGCTATAAACTGATTCTTTCACATCTGTGCGATAGCAGCAAACCAATAATGAGTATCCCGAAGAATAAATATCAACAATGCGAGTTATGACAATCCACTGCGGTGAATGAATCTAACAACTATTGGGACTTTTTCCAAAAAAACTGTGGATAAACACTTGGATAACCTATCAGTTACACACAAATAACTATTTAGCTGTGCATAAAACATCCTTTATAACTCTCTAAGAATAACAGCATCTATATGTTTTAAAAGATGTTTTTTTAATTTATTCGGATTTAATTTAAGCCATCCAAAAGCCTCCTTAAAAACCGCTTAAAAAAACACCATATTGGACTTATCCCCTGTTTTTATTTCATCAAATTGGCTATTGATCCATCAATTGCCAATTTTAACGGATTTAGACATAGACAAACATGCTGCTACTGAGGTTATTCAATAAATTTGTGGATAAGTCTGTGAGCTCTCTCTGAGTCATCGGGCATAACCCGTGCATGAGTTAAAATTCTAATTATTAGTTTTCTTTTAGATTATTTAACTTAATGTTTTTATTATATTTTTAAAATATTTTAGGATAAGGAAAAATCCCCAACTCAGATTCAATTAACTGTTGTACAATAATTGTCTGCATTGAATAACTAGGCCATTATGAATAACGCTCCACAATCAATTACCGAGCTACTTGAGCGCGCAAAAGCTATCGCCGGATTATCACTTCAAGAACTAGCTGAGCAGATGCACATTGAACTACCCAAAAATGCCAGAAAAGAGAAAGGATGGACAGGACAGCTATTAGAGTTAGCACTGGGTGCAAGTGCTGGGAGTAAACCTGTGCAAGACTTTCCGAATTTAGGTGTTGAACTTAAATCTTTGCCAATTGATGCATCAGGCCGTCCTTTAGAAAGTACCTATGTCTGTATGACTCAGCTGCTCCATGCGCAAGGAGAAACGTGGCAACAATCGAACGTGAGAAATAAACTTTCACAGGTTTTATGGGTGCCAGTTTTAGCTGAGCGCTCGATTGCAATTGCCAATCGAATGATTGGCCACGCACTGCTGTGGTCACCAGATCAAGAAGAAGAGGCAATACTGCGCCAAGATTGGGAAGAATTAATGGAAGCCGTCGCCTTTGGCCGGGTGGATGAAATCACCGCTCGTCACGGCGTTGCGCTGCAGCTGCGCCCCAAAGCGGCCAATAGTAAAGTAAGAACCCAGGCTTATGGGCGTGATGGTCAGCTCATTGAAACCTTACCCCGCGGATTTTATTTGCGGCGCAGCTTTACCCAAGCATTACTAGAAAAACATTTCGCTAATCTCAGCTAAAACGCGGCTTTCAATACTCGTTATAGATAAAAAGAAAAACACAGACATTTCATTTTTCCCGAAAGCCACATCGCAAAGCTATTGCACTGCGCTATAGAGCAGCGCATTAACCATCGGAAGTTAAACAATTTTACCCATTGTATAAATCTTGGACTATGCTCAAAATAATACTGAGTGTAAAGCGCAAAATTTCTGTTTACCCCAATTCCAATTGTTTTTAGCTGAGGAGCATTAAGCAATGACGTTAAAAAAACAGTACCTGAAATCACGCCCTGAAGTTCGCGTTACTTTCGAGGTCAGCAAACAGGCCGCTCATGATGCCGCAAAAGTCTATTTATTAGGTGAATTTAATGACTGGACACCCATTGAGTTGGAACATATGAAAAATGGCAAATTTAAAACTATCGTGAGCTTACCTACTGATAAAAAGCCAAGTTATGAATTTCGCTATAAACTCTGTTCACCAGATGGCGATGAGATGTTCGAAAATGACTGGGAAGCTGATGCCTATTATCCAAATGCATTTGGCGAAGACAATTCAGTGGTAACCGTAACGCATTAGTCAGAACTGTTTTTAGCGTTGATAGATTGATGCCATTATGACAATGGAGAGTGTTTTGCGGCTTTAAAAAGCAAGTAGCATGATTTACCTCAGGCATAAAAAAACCAGGCACATGGCCTGGTTTTTTCCTATCCGTTTTCCAGAAAAACTTATTTTTTATCCAGTTTTTCTTTAATACGTGCTTTCTTACCTGACAGATTACGCAGGTTGTAGATTTTCGCACGACGGACATCACCACGACGTTTCACAGTAATGCTGTCAATTAACGGGCTGTGAGTCTGGAATACACGTTCAACACCTTCACCGCTTGAAATTTTACGTACGGTGAAAGATGAATGTAAACCACGGTTACGTTTGGCGATTACAACGCCTTCAAAAGCCTGCAGACGTTCACGGTTACCTTCTTTTACTTTAACCTGAACAACTACAGTGTCACCTGCAGAGAATGCAGGAACATCTTGTTTCATTTGCTCTTGTTCGAGCGCTTTAATGATATTACTCATAATTTCTCATCCTAGTATTAACTGAAACTGTCGTGTGTTTACTCGTTATTTTCACGAATATACTCAGCAAGCAATGCCTGCTGTTCGTCAGTCAGAGCTAGAAGTTCTAATAACTCTGGTCGTCTTTGGTATGTCCGTCCCAGTGATTGTTTTAAACGCCAATGCGCAATCGCTTTATGGTTGCCACTGAGTAACACCTCAGGGACTGTCTGCCCATCCAATACTTCCGGACGCGTGTAATGCGGACAATCTAACAACCCTTGTGAAAAAGAATCCTGCTCAGCTGAAGCGCTATCCCCTAAAACTCCGGGAATAAGTCGGCTGATGGAGTCGATCATCGCCATCGCTGGGAGCTCTCCGCCACTTAGGACGTAGTCTCCAATCGACCACTCTTCATCAACTTCAGAGCGAATTAATCGCTCATCGATTCCTTCATATCGGCCACAGAGAAAAATTAATTTTTCACTTTTAGCCAACGTTGCAGCACTAGCCTGATTAAAAGTATTCCCCTGAGGAGAAAGATAAATCACCCGAGCATCAGAGCCAGCTGCTTGTTTTGCTGCACTAATTGCATCTTTAAGCGGCTGAACCATCATCAACATTCCAGGACCACCACCATAGGGGCGATCATCGACAGTTCGATGACGGTCATGGGTGAAATCACGCGGATTAAACCGGTTAATTTCAAGCAATCCGTTACGCACGGCTCGCCCTGTTACCCCATACTCACTAATGGCATCAAACATCTCTGGAAATAAGCTAATTATGCCAATCCAGAGCTTTGGTGATTGCTCACTCATCTCGGACACTAAAAACCAGGGTCCCAATCAACTGTAATGACTTGAGCACTCTGATCGACGCTATCGACCATTTGTGACTCAATAAACGGAATTAACCGCTCTTTCTTGCCAAAAGCATCTTTTAAATTTGCTTTAACCACCAAAACATCGTTGGAGCCTGTTTCCATTAAGTCAGTCACTTTACCCAAGTCATAACCTTGGCGGTTTACAACTTGCATACCGAGCAGGTCTCGCCAATAGAATTCATCTTCAGCAAGCTCAGGTAACTGTTCAGCCTCAACGGCAATATCTAACCCAGTAAGAGTTTGCGATTGCTCACGCACATCAAACCCGGCTAATTTAACAATCAACGAATGATTATGGCGTCGCCACTCAACTACTTCGACATTTTTAAGCTGGCTATCTTTACCAACCATCCATGACGAGTAATCAAAAATTGCTTCGGCCTGTTCGGTAAAAGAGTTCACTTTCAACCAGCCTTTAATGCCATATACAGCACCTAAGCGCCCTACGATGACTGTTTCTGGATGACTCATCTCAATTACCTTTTTAACTAACGATTAAGCCGCAGCTTGTGCGTCTTTAATCAGTTTTTCAACGCGAACCGAAACAGTCGCACCCTGGGCAATCCAGTGTTTAATGCGATCTAAATCGATACGCAGGTTTTCTTCTGACTCGTTTTTAGCGATTGGGTTATAAAAACCAACGTTTTCGATAAAACGGCTGTTACGAGCGTAACGGCTGTCAGCGACAACAACCTGATAAAATGGCCGCTTTTTAGCGCCACCGCGTTGTAAACGAATGGTAACCATATCGTTCCTCACTTGTTTGTAAATTTTGCTCCACATGGAGCACCCGCTAATTGAAGCCGCGAAATTTTACTCTTTTTTGGATAAAATGCAAGCCAAAGCAGATCCTTTGGCTTGTTTTTAGAAAGGAGCCTAACGGCTTTGGTGATGGCGCTGATCGTGCGCCTGGGCCAGCAAATTACGGCTTTCAATTAAAAATTGTTGCGCGTAATCGCCAAACCACTGTTTGACCTTCTCAAACTCGGTTATAAATGCCTGAGTATCATGGCTTTCAATCAACTCCAGCAACTGCCCAAACCGCTGATGATAGCGGCGAATCATTTCTAGATTCTCTTTTTGCGCCATAATGATATCAGCGTAAAGTTCTGGGTTTTGCGCAAACAAACGCCCGACCATCGCCAATTCAAGACGATAAATAGGTGAACTTAAATCCACCAGCATATCTAAATCTGGCGCTTCATTGGCCAAATGAACGCCATAAGCAAATGATGTAAAGTGGCGCAAAGCCTGAATCAATGACATTGCCTGATCATGGGCTGGTGCCAGCGCTGGGTACAAATGAGCCCCCCAAATACGAATTTGCTCAATCAGCCAATCATAACGTTCACGTTCTCGGCCTTCACTAAAGACCACGACCTGTTTAGCAAAGCTTGTGACATCCGGACCAAACATTGGATGCAGGCCAACTACAGGGCCTTTATGCGAGCGCAACATCGCTTTAAGCGGAGCCGCTTTAACACTGGTTAAATCGGCCAAAATGCAGTCATCGCCAAGCGTCGTTAACTGAGATATCACAGTTTCAGTGCTATGAATCGGCACCGAAACCACGACTAAGGATGCACCAGCTAAAATGGCATCTGCATTATCCCAGTCATCTTTTTCTAAAATTCGAACATCGTAACCAGAGGCTTTAAACATTCGAACAAATAAGCTGCCGAGTTGACCTGCGCCACCGATCACGACAATCGGACCGGCATTAGGGTTGACTTGCTTAAAGCCACTGTCATTTTCACTGCTATAAGACTCGCGCATCACTCGGCGCAAAACGTCTTCAATCAGCTGTTCAGGAACCCCTTGTGATAAAGCTTCAGCACGGCGTTTGGCGATCATTGAGGCTTCACGCTCAGGGACATAAATCGGCAAACCATGCTGGCTTTTAATCTCCCCGACTTGCTTGACTAGGCTTAAACGCTGAGCAAACAAATCGATCAATTGTTTATCAACACTGTCGATTTGAACGCGCAACTCGCCTAATGGGTCGTTATCACTCATGGCCTGACTCCCAACGTATGGGTAAAACAGTTTTTAGCGAATGAGCCATCTCATCGATGACTTGCTCAGTCGATTGCCAATCAATACATGCATCTGTTACTGAGACGCCATAAGCAAGCTCTTCAATCGGCATATCGCTAGACTGATTGCCTTCGTGAATATTACTTTCTAGCATCAGACCAATAATGGAGTGGTTACCATCAATAATCTGATTGACCACATTTTTCGCAACCCGCGGCTGCAAACGGTGATCCTTATTCGAGTTACCATGGCTGCAATCGACGATCATGCAAGGTTCTAGACCTGCATCGCGCATTGCATCTTCAGCCAACGAGACATTCACTGAATCGTAGTTTGGCTGTTTACCACCGCGCAAAATCACATGCCCATCAGGGTTTCCGTGAGTCTGCAACAGGCTGACTTGGCCTTGCTGATTAATGCCCATAAAACGATGTGAAGCTGCAGCAGAGCGCATCGCATTAATAGCCGTTTGCAAGCTCCCATCTGTGCCGTTTTTAAATCCAACGGGCATCGACAGGCCACTAGCTAACTCGCGGTGAGTCTGTGATTCAGTTGTACGAGCACCGATAGCAGACCAGCTAAATAGCTCACTTAAATATTGTGGACTAATCGGATCAAGCGCTTCTGTTGCTGCAGGCAATCCTAACTCGGCAATCCAAGTTAAAAGTTCGCGCGCACGATGTAATCCGGTTTCAATATCAAAGCTATTATCCATATGAGGATCGTTGATAAATCCTTTCCAACCGACAGTTGTCCGGGGTTTTTCAAAATACACCCGCATCACGATAAACAGTTCATCCCGGTATCGTTCATGAAGTGCTTTTAGACGCCGCGCATAATCTTTAGCTGCATCCAAATCATGAATGGAACACGGACCGCAGATCACCAGAAAACGGGGATCGCGTTTATGACAGATATCCGCAATAGTTTTGCGTGAGTTAAGTACAAACTGCTCAGCTTCTTTTGACAGTGGCAATTTTGCACGTAATTCAGCCGGGGTGATCATCACCTGTTCCGAACGGATATGTTTATCGTTGATCAAATCGGTTTGCATCTGACCTATTAACTCCTCGGTATGGCCTTCATAGCCTGATTATCTATTTTGGGTAAAATTGTTGGGAAAGCTCACCATACCAGCGCGCAGCGCTTTTGCAAGCGCCAATATTCATCGCCATCGCTGTTATGGCTCTGTTGTTTTTTTGAGCTTTCGCACAATTCTTGCAATCCTCTGTGTGAATGTCCACTTAAAGGTTAATAATTGCCCAGAGCAACCGTTTTTAAAGGGATATTTGCGTGAATTTCGTGCCTCACGGACTTTTGATTATCTCACTTATTCAGCAGATGAGTTTATTTCTGGTCATCGCTTATCTGCTCAGTAAAACGCCTCTGTTTATTCCAATTGTGCAACTGTCCGAAAGACTCCCGCATCGAATCTGTATTTATCTGTTATTTTCGGCATTTTGTATTTTAGGCACTTATTTTGGCAAACCGGTCGATGATGCAATTGCCAATACACGCGCCATTGGAGCTGTATTAGGTGGTTTATTCGGTGGGCCAGTAGTTGGGTTCCTAGTGGGATTAACCGGCGGATTGCATCGCTATCAGTTAGGTGGGTTTACTGATTTTGCCTGTGCTATCTCAACTTGTGCTGAAGGGCTTATGGCCGGTTGTGTCCATGCCATATACCGCCATCGTAAAAGCTTAAATGATAGGCCTTACTCACCCCTGTTAGTTTTTGTCGTGACCCTTGGGGCAGAAGCGATGCAGATGTTATTACTGTTACTGCTTGCCAAACCCTATCCACAAGCGCTTGAGCTGGTGAAAACAATTTCTTTGCCGATGCTTATCACAAACCCCATTGGGGCTGCTTTATTTATGGCGATGATCAGTGATAGAAAATCGCTCTATGAAAAGTTCAGTTCCAATTACTCACAGCGCGCATTGCGTTTAGCGCAGCGAATTGTCGGTGTTCTGCCCGATTTAAATACCGCCAGCGCCAAACAGATGGCGGAAATATTGCGCCAAGAAACCGGCGTCTCAGCGGTAGCTATTACTAATCGCCATCAGGTGTTAGCGTTCACAGGCCTTGGCCATGATCATCACCTGCCGGGAACACCAATAACATCCGAGCTGACCTATCAGGCAATTGCCAACAATCAGGTAATGTTTGCTGATGGCCAGCAAATTCACTATCACTGCCAGTGCTCAAGATGTTGCCCGCTTGGGTCGGTACTGGTTATTCCGCTGCGCTGCGCTGGGGAAGTCATCGGCACGGTTAAATTATACGAATCGAAGCGCAAAATGTTTTTAAACATAAATCGCACGCTAGGCGAAGGAATAGCTCATATCATTGAAGAGCAGCTTGTCAGTTCTCGCCTCATCCAGCAGCAGAATTTACTGACCCAAGCCGAGCTTAAACTTGTCCGAGCGCAAATCCATCCACACTTTTTATTTAATGCATTGAACACAATAACCGCGGTGATTCGTAAAGACTCTCGCCAAGCGCGCCAACTCATTCATGATTTAGCATTATTTTTACGCACCAGTCTTAAACAACAGCCAGAGCTCACCACCTTAGCCGATGAGCTAAAACTTACGCGCGCTTATCTCAATATTGAGCAGCTTCGCTACGGCGACAGACTCACTATAAAGTGGGATATTCCGGCCCGCTTTATGGCTTGTCCTGTGCCTAGTTTTACTGTGCAACCGTTGGTTGAAAATGCCCTCAAGCACGGATTAAGCCAAAAACTTAAAGACGCTCAGTTAACCATCTATATTCAACAAAGCCAGACAGAACAAGAGTTGTTGGTGATTGAAGATAATGCGGGGCTCTTTCCCAAAGAGCCCAATCAAGGACTAGGACTAAATATTGTGACCACTCGATTACAGAACTTTTTAGGTCAACAAGCCAAGCTAAATATCGATTGCTGCCAAGGCTGTTATACCCGAGTCGGCGTCCCGCTATCAGGAGAAAACCATGCTCAACGCTATATTAGTTGATGATGAACCATTAGCCCGAGAAGAGCTCCGTGCGATGCTCAATGAAGATGGTCGCGTGAAAGTCGTCGGTGAATTTGATAACGCAATAGACTGTCTTAGCCAATACCGAAATTATCAACCCGACGTGTTATTTGTTGATATTCATATGCCCAAGATTGATGGCCTTGAGTTGTTATCGATTATGCACAGCGAACCTAATATACAAATTGTGTTGGTTACCGCTTATGAAGATTACGCACTCAAAGCCTTTGAAGCAGCCGCATTTGATTACTTGTTAAAACCAGTTGAAGAGCAGCGACTGGCAAAAACCATTGAGCGATTGGAGAATCTCGCAACGTTAAAACAAAACGCTCACCAGAGCCCACTTAACTTATTGCCCTGTCTCTGTCAGCAGCGCCAGCAATGGATCCGCTGTGAAAATATCGAATATGCATTTTCTGATTTAAGTGGTGTCCATGTTTTTGATGGCCAACAGTTGCTACATACTCAGCTGACATTAAAAACGCTAGAATCGCAATTGGGGTTGATGCGTTGCCATCGCCAATATTTAATTGACCCTCAATCTATCCATCATTTTATCCTCACTGAAAATGGCAATGGGGAACTTGTCACCTACAGTGGTGCTAAAATTCCTGTCAGCCGCCGCTATATGCGCACACTCAAAGCATTTTTAGCCATTAACGTAGAATAAAAAAAACCGTTAACGATGTAATTTTGACCACTAGAGTTCGCTTATCGACCACTGAGTTAATTGTCTGTGGCAGAACATTCAAAGCAGAACTTTAATCATTCTAGGGAGAACTGAATGAAAAAGGGAGAAGCAGATGCTTTGGTTTATTTTTTGTGTAGCGTTATTACTAGCCGGATATTTTATTTACGGCAAAATTGTCGATACGATTTTTGGCCCACAGCCTGATCGTAAAACACCAGCAACCGAGATGGCCGACGGAGTCGATTACGTCGCCATGTCAGATAAAAAAATCTATCTTGTACAACTACTTAATATTGCCGGTCTCGGGCCTATTTTTGGGCCTATTTTGGGGGCACTGTATGGTCCATCAGCGATGTTATGGATTGTGCTGGGAAGTATTTTTGGCGGGGCAGTCCATGACTATTTCTCCGGAATGCTTTCAATTCGCTCCAAAGGAGCATCCGTGCCAACGGTCGTTGGTAACGAGCTTGGCCAATTTGCGAAGCACTTTATGAACCTGTTTGCAGTCGTTTTACTGCTTTTGGTCGGGGTCGTATTTGTTCTTGGGCCTGCTGAATTGCTTGCCAAAATGATGGATATACAGGTTGGCTGGTGGGTTGGCGCCATATTCCTTTACTACATCCTCGCAACCATTGTCCCGATTGACAAGATCATTGGCCGATTTTACCCCATCTTTGGAGCTTTGCTCATTTTCATGTCAGTTGGCTTAATGGTAGGGTTGGTTGCAAGTGGTCACCATTTCTATAACCAAGGGCTGCATCTGTTAACTAACATGCATCCGAAAGATTTGCCGCTCTGGCCGCTGTTATTTATCACCATTGCCTGTGGCGCTGTATCTGGTTTTCATGCAACCCAATCGCCGCTGATGGCGCGTTGCATGCAAAGTGAACGCTCTGGCCGCTTCGTCTTCTATGGCGCCATGATTGGTGAGGGAATTATAGCCCTTATATGGTGTACTTTAGGATTATCATTCTATCAAGACACCACCGCGTTAAATGCAACAATTGCCAGTGGTGGTCCGGCAGCTGTCGTTCATGAAGTATCAATTGCCCTTCTCGGTGGAGTTGGCGGCATTTTAGCCATTTTAGGGGTCGTTATATTACCGATTACATCTGGCGATACAGCATTTCGTAGTGCTCGATTGATTGTTGCTGATTTTCTAAAACTCAGCCAAAAATCACTAATGCACCGTTTGTGGATAGCCATCCCGATGTTTGTGGTAGGTTATCTGATTACACTGGCTGAGTTTGGTGTCATCTGGCGCTACTTTGGCTGGGCCAATCAAACCACCGCGATGATTATGTTGTGGGCTGGTGCCGCTTACTTAGCGAAAGAAGGGAAATTCCATTGGATTTGTACTTTGCCGGCAGCCTTTATGACGGCGGTAACATTCACTTATATTGCCCATGCTACCATCGGCTTTAACCTGCCGATGAGCATTGCCACCCCTTTGGGAATTGCCATTACAGTGGTCGCACTGATTGCCTTCTGGATTAAATTCAAAGGCCCATATACGCAAGCTCGATTAGAACATCATCATTAATAATGGCTTGACCTGAGAATGACTCATTCTCAGGTCTTACCGGCAATTAGGGATTTGTTACTCACGATTGCCGGTTTTTTTTATCGCCTCAATAATTTTGCTGGTCGAACAGCCATCTTCGAAATTTAACACCTGCACGTTACCGCCATTGGCTAACACTTCTTTGTGCCCGGCAATCTGCTCAACTTGGTAATCGCCACCTTTGACCAACAAATCAGGTAAAATATCGCCAATCAATTGTTGTGGGGTGTCATCACTAAAACTTACGACCCAATCCACAGCGGCTAATCCAGCCAGAACGGCCATACGACGCTCAAGTGGATTAATCGGCCGCTCGCTGCCTTTTAAGCGGCGTACTGACGCATCATCATTGACGGCCACAATCAAGCGATCGCCTAAGCTTTTGGCTTTGCTTAAATATGAGACATGTCCGGCATGCAAAATATCAAAGCAACCGTTAGTCATCACCACTTTTTCGCCGCGACTGTGAGCAATCTGCACCGCTTCGTGAAGCTGTGATTTGCTCACAACGCCGTAACCGCTGTCATCGCCGCCGTAAATAAATTTCGCCAACTCTTGAGCTGAAACCGTTGATGTTCCCATTTTACCTACGACGATACTAGCCGCAGCGTTAGCTAAAGCACAGCTTTGTGAGAGCGTTTGTCCTGCGGCAAGGCTTGCACCGAGCGTTGCAATGACGGTATCACCGGCACCAGTTACATCAAACACTTCTTTAGCTTGAGCTGGCAAATTAAGCGGCGCTTTACCAGGCTCTAACAGTGTCATACCGTGCTCGCTGCGGGTCACCAATAGAGCTTTAAGCGCTAATTTTTCAATGAGGGCAAAACCTTTTTCAGCGATTTGCTGCTCAGATTCACAAACACCGACCACCGCTTCAAATTCTGAAAAGTTTGGGGTTAATAATGTCGCACCGTGATAACGACTAAAATCAGTGCCTTTAGGATCAACTAATACTGGGATATTTTGCTCTTTGGCCGCTGCTAGCAAGGCTTTAACTTGCGCAAGAGCGCCTTTATTGTAATCCGATAGGATAACCACCTGATGGCCACTTAGATGCGATTTAAATTTAGCAATCAGCTCCGAGGCATCCACTGAATGAAAATTTTCTTCAAAATCAAGCCGAATTAATTGCTGATGACGACTCATCACCCGCAGTTTGGTAATCGTCGGATAATTATCAAATTTGGCAAAATCACACCGAACGCCAACCGCTGAGAGCAGCTTATCGAGTGAATCAGCTGCTTCATCATTACCCGTCATTCCTAATAGAGTTGATTTTGCCCCCAGTGCCACTGCGTTTAAAGCAACGTTTGCCGCACCGCCTGGACGCTCTTCGTTTCGCTTAACATTGACTACCGGGACGGGAGCTTCAGGAGAAATCCGCCCTGTGCCTCCATGCCAGTACCTATCCAACATGACATCCCCAACCACTAACACATTTGCTGGAGCATATTCAGGAAGATCTACTTGCATTGCCAATCCTATCGTTTAAAAACGCTTGTTCTGCTATTAATGCCCCAAAGTCTACCATAGAGACTTTTAAAAGCAGCGAATTTTCAACTACAATAAGCGCCCTTAAACGAAATCTGTATTCAGATTAACAATCTTTTTAGGTTTAAACGGTATTTTAATGGCAATCACCACTCCTCCACGTCTCAAATGGCAAGCCTTTCTGCCAAAAAATTGGGGCGCTTGGCTGATCATTGGGTTTCTCTATTTTTTATCAATTTTACCTTCTCGCATCTCTTGGGCGATAGGCAAAGCGATTGGTCGATTCGCCAAACGGATTCTTAAATCACGTCGCCATATTGCTCGGCGCAATCTTGAAATATGCTTTCCCCAGGCCAGCAAAGAGCAAGTGGAAAAATGGGTTGATGAAACCTTTGAGCATTTTGGACTGGCAATTGTTGATACTGCAACCGCTTGGTTTTGGTCGCAGCACCGATTTGTCAAACACATGCAAGTTGAAGGTGGCGATTACTTAGAAAAACTGCGCACTGAAGAGCCTAAAGGT
This sequence comes from Celerinatantimonas sediminis, assembly GCF_046054195.1. Taxonomy (NCBI): domain Bacteria; kingdom Pseudomonadati; phylum Pseudomonadota; class Gammaproteobacteria; family Celerinatantimonadaceae; genus Celerinatantimonas; species Celerinatantimonas sediminis. The sequence continues at coordinate 160,352 of NZ_JBEQCS010000007.1, read as the reverse complement.
GGCATTTTGATTATCAGTATGCATTTTTACACGCTAGAATGGCATGCTCGAATGTATGGCACTTTGGACCCTGGGGTCGGCGTCTATCGGCCAAACAGTAGCCCTGTTTATGAACATTTTCAGCACCGGGCTCGCATTCGCTGTAACCACTATCTGGTGGATCGCCATGATGTTCGTGGCATGGTGAAGGCGCTGCGCAAAGGCGAAGCTCTCTGGTATGCTCCCGATCACGATTACGGGAAAAAAGCATCTATCTTTGTCCCCTTATTTGCCCAGCCCCATGCTGCAACGGTTACCGGAACATCCACTTTGGCAAGAGTAAAAGGCGTGCGGCCAATCATTAGTTATGCAAGGCGCAACAAAGGCAAACCAGGTTATACATTGGTCATTAAACCATTTGAACATGATGGGGAATTTCCAAGTGGCGATGAAGCCGCTGATGCCACAGCAGTAAACCAGCAGATTGAAAAAGCCATATTGCAGCAGATCCCTGAATACATGTGGATCCACCGCCGCTTTAAATCACGTCCTGAAGGCGAAGCCTATCCATATTAGGCTAATTTATCGAACAAGGTGTGAAAGAGTTGCTGCACAGCTTGCATGGATGCTAAAGCATCCTCATCAAGCAACGACTTAGCAACTAAAGTGCTTTGCCCATTCAACACACGGTGATGGCCGGTGCGGCGCAAATGAATATAACTTTGACGCAGTAATTGGCATTGTTGTGCGCTGATAAGTTTGGCATCTTTTGCTGCATCAAAAATACGAATATTATCAGGCCAACGGAGCAGTTCTGGCGCCTCTTTAGCATAGGCAAGCACTAGTAATTGAGCGATAAATTCAATATCAACCATTGCCCCAAACGCATGTTTAAGGTCAATGTGTTGCTCATCGGAGCGATCAAGATGCTCGCGCATTTTCTCTCGCATCTGTTTTATCTGCAAAGCCAGCTCGGGTAAATTTCTATGCCGAGATAAAATCTCTTCGCGAAGCGCGATAAAATCAGAGCAAAGGGCATTATCACCTTCCAATATACGACTGCGCACCAGCGCTTGATGTTCCCAAGTCCAAGCTTGTGTGCGCTGATATTCGGCAAACGCCGACCACGAACTCACTAACAGTCCCGCATTACCCGAGGGGCGCAACCGCATATCGACTTCATATAAAATTCCAGAGCGAGTACGCGTTTGAAACAGATGCATAATGCGCTGTGCTAAACGCAGATAGAACTGCTTACTATCGATAACTTTAGGGCCGAAAGTAGGCGCATAGGTTTCGCAGCTATGGATAAACACCAAATCGAGATCTGAGCTGTAACTAAGCTCAATACCTCCTAATTTTCCATATCCGATGACTGCAAAACCACGTTGAATGTTATCGCTCACGCCTGCGGGATAACCATATCGCTCAACCATTTGTTGCCATGCTAAATTGACCACCTTCGCAACCAGAGCCTGAGCTAAAGCTGTTAGGTGATCGCTCACTTTCATCAGTGGCAACATATCAGCAAGATCAGCGGCTGCAATGCGCAGCATTTGAATTTGCTTAAATTGGCGAAGCGCATCAATTTGCAGCTCAAGATCATCGGCTGCAATTCGCAGCATAAACAAATCAAGCTCTTGAGTATAAGAATCTTCGCCGCAGACTCGATACAACAGTTGTGGGTCGAGCAATTCATCTAATAACAATGGGTAGCGACTCAATTGCTCGGCTACCATTGCACTAGCATCACATAATTTTAAAAGCTGATTGAGCGCCCCAGGATTTTCTAACAATAGCTGCAGATAAGTGCTTCGCGACAGAATCTGCGCCAACAGATGTAAGACGCGCTGACAAACTCGCTGCGGATGCTCAAAAGCCAGTAACATCGGAATCAGCCGAGGCATAAGTTGATCGAGTGTTGATTGGCCTTTTTCACCAACTAGCCGTTGACTTGCCAAGGCGCGAAATGCAACGAGTGCTTGAGCTATTTCAGGTTCTAACTCTTCGGTCAATATTGGACTATGCGGGTCTAAACAAGCTTGCCAGAGAATTTCATAGCGATTATCAACAGGGGTTAACTCACACAATGAATGACCAAACAGATTATCAAAACAACCACTAACATCCGCTAAAACCGACTGAATAGCCTGAAACGCCGCGGACCAATTAGGCTCTCCCATAACCCAAGCCAAACGCGTTTGATTAAGTTCATCTTGGGGTAATTGCTGAGTTTGCTGGTCATCAAACTCCTGCAGATAATTTTCAATCCGTCGTAAAAAGAGATAACTCTCTTTTAAAATTTGGTAATGATCACCACTTATAATATTTTCACTTTGCAACAGCTCAAGCGATTTAAGTAAGCTGGTTTGCTGCAAGAGGGGTAATCGTCCTCCCCAGATAAGCTGTTGGGCCTGAACGATAAATTCAATCTCGCGAATGCCACCCCGCCCCAACTTAATATCAACCCAGCGTTGCTTGCGGCGCACTTCCGAGAGGATTAAAGCTTTCATTCGGCGCAAAGCATCCACCACACTAAAATCAATATAGCGGCGAAAAACAAAGGGGCGTAACAGCTGTTTTAGTTCATTATTTGCCGTTGTATCGTTGATACAGCGCGCTTTAACCATGGCGTAGCGCTCCCAATCTCGGCCATGATTCTGGTAATAATCTTCAAGAGCGGCATAACTTACTGCTAACGGTCCAGCCTCTCCAAACGGGCGAAGCCGCATATCAACGCGAAAGACAAAACCTCCCAACTGGGGATGGGATAAGAAATTAATGAGCTGCTGCCCTAGACGGATAAAATACTGCTGATTGGCTAACTCGCGGCGCCCACCAGTGGTATTGCCCTGTTCGCGATAACAAAAAATAAGATCAATATCTGAGGAAAAGTTGAGTTCACCCCCACCGAGTTTTCCCATCGCCAATACGTGGAGTTTCTGTATCTGGCCATGTTCATCGACAGGCGTTCCATATAATGGCTGATTATGACGAACCAACCATTTGAGAGTCACATTAATTGCTAAGCGGGCAAATTCTGACAGATAACGAACACTTTGAGTAATTTCAATCTGCCCTGAGAGTTCAAGCCAAGCGATACGCAACATAAATTGCGCTCGATATTCTCGCAGCCAACGTTGAGCTGACTTTTCATCTAAAGGTTCAAACGAGCGCCAACAGTGCTGCTCATCTATCCAACTTGCTAGCTCATCAACCGTTGCCGCTAATGCAACATGCCACAGCGGATTTTGCATCAAACGTGAATAAATAAAATCGCTAACCGCGAGTGCCCCAACTAAAGTTTCTTTATCAACAACGAGTAACCCATCATGTTTTTCGATGAACTGCTCATATCGCTGCTGACCAAGTTTTTGAAGCTCTGGCCAATTCGCCATTTGCTTAAGCCACGAATGATAACACTGCGACATAATTATCCTGTTTGACTCTCAAGGCGGAACTCGCAGGCCATTTGCCCTAAAGCCTGACCATGATTCGCTAGGATTTGCGAAGTTTCCGACAACTCATCAATGACGGTGACACTTGCTTGAATAAGTTCTTTAACTTGAATTAAGTTCTCATCCATTTCTCGAGTCACTTCGCGCTGCTGCTCTGAGGCGGTTGCAATAAGGGTATTCATCTGCGTAATCTGCGACACTTGTTGCACAATCTGATTAAGCTCTTCTCCGGCATTACCCACTTGAGAGACACTTTGCTTAGCGTATTGAACGCTCTCATCCATCATTTTCCCTGCCAAAGCAGCACTTTCACGCAGTTGATCGATCATCGAGTGAATTTCAACCGTTGCTCTTTGAGTACTTTTTGCCAAATTACGTACTTCATCGGCAACGACAGCAAAACCGCGGCCATGTTCACCAGCTCGAGCCGCTTCAATTGCAGCATTCAAAGCCAACAAATTCGTCTGCTCGGATATGCTATTAATGGTTTCGACAACTGAACCAATTTCACTAACGCGTTGTTCAACGGTTTGCACTGATTCGTTAGAGAGAGAAATATTATCAGCTAGCTGATTGATAGTGCGAATACTTTCGGTGACATCATGGTTGCCTTGGCTGGCTAAATCATTGGCCTGCTGAGCCGCAATTGCAGCTTGCTCGGCGTTATTAGCTACATCATTTACCGTTGCGGCTACTTCGCTCATGGCTGTGGCTAATTGATCAATCTGAGCAAATTCCTCTTGGGTGGCCTCTTTGGTTTCATCCATACAAACGGTCATCTGCTCGGCGACTGTTTGGAGCTCTTGAGTCATTTTTTTCTGGCTAATTAAGACCTTTTCAAGATCAAGACGCGTCTCATTAGCAGCCTTTTCAATACGACCAAATTCATCATTGGAGTACATCATTTGCGGTTGGCTAAAGTCTTTATTCGCCATCAGACGCAATTGTTTACGCAATTGCTCAACCTGCTTAATTAAAACTCTAGCAGCGGCAACCATAAACACAATGAAAAATACGCCGATAATCAGGGTGACAATAAGGCTACGCTGGAAAAAACGCTCAGCTACACTAACCGTACGATGTTGATGCTGAGTGAGCACTAACAGACGCCCATCATTGAGCTTGAGCGCATAATGAAATACGTCATTAGAGCGAACGATATGCGAAGGAGCAGGAATAGACGAAAGCGGCGCGCCTAAAATCACACGCTGGTTACTATCGACTAAAGAGAGTTGATAATGAACATTTGAATCAATCAACGTCTTCAGATAATTCGAGTTATTTAGCTGCTGATTGACCAAATTGGCTAATTTGCTCGCATCCTGACTCATGCTCTGAGCCTGAGTTGTCAGTGCATCCTGCTTGACCAGATAACTATCTAAACACAATTTTCCAACTAACACGACAAGACTTGCGAGGATCAACAGATAGATTTTATGCTTTAAACTGATCCTAGTTAATAATCGTTCCCATCGTGACAACATTGCAGATTTCATCTAAGGGTCCTTTGCATTAATTAAAACAAAACAGCAGTTGTAAATTATTCGTTACAGTTTATCGGAATCATCTCGCAAAAGCTTAATCGATTCGTCCTAGTTATCACGATAAACTCACAATTGAACAAAAGTTATTTACACTGCTGCCTGGGACATCCTATGTCCTAGCCCCGGAAGATAAGCGCAATTGAGCTTAGCAGACAGGCGAATCTGATAGGTAAAAACAACTTTCGGGGAGCATAAAAGAATGAAACAATTAAATTATGCTTTGTTTACATAACTTACTGAGTTCTATTAAAAAAGACAAAGAAAAAGCAGCTTTTAGCTGCCTTTTATCGTGAACATGTGACAGAAATAACAAATTTATGACACGTTATTAAGCAACCAGTAATCAGCTTTGCTCAATGCTTGAGTGCGCGTAAACTCCATTGCATCAGTAATCGAGTCTTGCTTACGTTTGAGCCATTTATTCAGTTGCTTGGCCTCGTCTTTATTCTCAACGCTATCGTCAGCTAATTCAGCAATCGGCTCAAGTAGGCGTAAATCCTCAATACCGCCGAGTAAATCAAGCCATAACGAGCGGAATTCATCACGGCTTGTCGCCTCAAATAATGCTCCCAAACAATTGCCCAGCATTAAGTTACGCTTAAGTTGCCCGGCCAAGCGGGTATACTGGTTAAAATCCAAAGAAAGCTGTTCACCAAATTCAGAATCCCGCAATTTCTGCCAACACTCTTGCAAAGCCGTACTGGCAAACTCATTTAGACTCAGAGACTGCTTAGCTTGCATATCTTCTTTTTGATAAACCCACTGAATAAGCGCCAACATCAACTTGTTATAACGCTCGCTGGATAATAGCTGTAGAACTTCATCGGTATCTGGCAGTTCGCTAAGACGCTGCTCCAGCTGGCGGTAAATGGTCCGCTTATTGGTTAATTTGCGAATAAATTTACCCTGATCATCCATTAACCTTTGAATATGGCACGCTTCATCAAGCCACCCTAACTGGCGAATTAACCATAATAAGTCGTCATGCCATGGACAGCTAAATTCAACCACATCTTGATACATTGAAACGACTTGATGAATTAATTGGGCGGCTTGTTTAAGCTCACTTAAAGCGCGATAAGAAAGAGAATCAATATAAACTTGCTGGTGGCGTTGCCAATGCGAGAGTGCATAATCAACGCTCTTATGCAGCGCGTGAGGCAAAGAATCATCGTTTTCTAACGGCACAAATCCGAGTCGAATGGGCTGCTCACTAGGCAATCCATCGGCCAGAGCATAACCGCGTTTTGCTTTACTGGTGGAACCTAGAATCAGCGCTCCTAAAGAACTTAATTTTTCACCTAGGAAGAATAGCTGACCAACGTCACCTTTAACCAGTTCTAGTTCTAATTCACAAATTGGCTCTTCACGACCATCAACTTCTAACTTCCCCGAATCCAGCGCGACTTCAACGAGGGTCTCATTTTGAAGATCCACAAGCCAAGTCGTTCTTTTAAAATCGGTAACAAAGATAGGAAGTAAGGCGTTTTCAAGCTCACTTAAATCAACCTCTTCTGGCCAAGGAAGATTTTCAAAGCGACTCAATTGTGGACGAGAACCATCTACAACTTGGTTATATTCAGGGCGATCATGTAATCCGCCAACGACCCTTCCTGCTGTTTTTACCGTCTGAACGTTTTGTTCATCGCCACTACGAATGCGCAGCCCCATACGCCAGCGCCGCAATTGGCGTTGTTTAGTATCAAAATAGACACTGCGTAAATGCCGGACCTCATTCTGTAAAATCGAAAAATCGGCCAAAATCGGCTCAATTTGCGCCACTGAATCATCACGGAGATAGAACTTTAGTTCAATTTCACTATTCATAGTTCAACAGGTGTTGCCAAGAGTAATAATATTGCAATTTATGCAGGATATCATACTCGTTGGGTAATCGCGTCATATCAACAAAATACAGTCGTTATTTTTAGTGATTTCACTACCCAAATACCTATATTAACCTCATGATCTAAATATATATTTACCCTTAAAACAAACCTTGAAAAATGGCGTTTTATTGAGCGATTTGCTATTATAAAGAATCAAAGAAAGTGCAGAATTTACTTGCATGAACTCTTATATCAGTTAAGATTCGCGGCGCAATAGTCAGACAGAATAAACGCTATGCCCAATACATTACTTGGTTTATTTGCCAAATCGCCAATTAAACCCTTAGAAGAGCATATCAGCAAAGTTCATGAATGTGCTGAAAGCTTAGTTCCGTTTTTTGAAGCTGTTTTCGCAGATGACTGGGATGCAGCTGGAAAATACCGTGAGCAGATCAACCATCTTGAAAAAGAGGCTGATAGTTTGAAACGGAATATTCGTATGAATCTTCCGGGCGGTATTTTTATGCCAGTCGAACGCTCTGATTTGCTTGAATTGCTAACACATCAAGACCGTATTGCAAATAAAGCAAAAGATATCAGTGGTCGCGTGGTTGGCAGACAACTCTATGTGCCAAAAGAGTTACATGATCTCTTTTTGCCCTACCTTAAACGCTCTCTTGATGCCACTGCTAAAGCTCAAGAAACCATTCACGAATTAGAAGACCTTTTGGAAACAGGCTTTCGCGGACGTGAAGTTGACTTGGTTACCAAAATGGTGACTGAGCTTGATCAAATCGAAGATGACACCGATACCATGCAAATTCGTCTTCGACTGAAACTTCGTCAATTGGAAGCACAACTTAATCCGGTCGATGTCATGTTTTTGTACAACATGATTGAAAAAGTCGGCGAGCTGGCAGATCAAGCGCTTCGCGTTGGTGCCCGTATGGAATTAATGATTTTCCGAGCTTAAGTCTTATATTCAGGTTGTTCAATTATGGAAATAATTGCGAATTACGGCACCATTTTGGTGGCGATTGCCGCTGTGTTTGGCTTTGTTATGGCCTGGGGCATTGGTGCAAATGATGTAGCAAATGCCATGGGTACATCCGTCGGCTCTGGTGTTTTAACGATTAAGCGTGCGGTACTCATTGCGATGATCTTTGAGTTCTCTGGTGCGTATTTAGCCGGTGGCGAAGTCACCAATACTGTTCGTCAAGGGATTATTAATCCTGCATTATTTGCCAAAGATCCACATATTATGGTTTTTGGCATGATCGCGGCTCTTTTAGCGGCTGGCACTTGGTTGTTAATCGCGTCATATAAAGGCTGGCCAGTATCAACAACGCATTCAATCGTCGGAGCCATTATTGGTTTTGCTTGTGTCACAGCAGGTCCACAAACTGTTGAATGGTCAAAGTTATCTGGCATTATCGGCAGTTGGATCATCACGCCTATCATCGCTGGTGTGATAGCCTACCTGTTGTTTACCAGCGCCCAGTTACTTATCTTCAAACATGAAAACCCAATTCTAGCAGCCAAGCGCTATGTGCCGGGTTACATGTTTTTAGCCGGTTTTGTTTTATCCCTCGTGACCATCAAAAAGGGGCTGTCGCATGTCGGCTTGAACGTAGGTGACATACAAGGTTATCTATTAGCTATTGCGATTGGTTTAGTTATCGCGCTAGCAGGGCGATTGCTCATTAATCGCTTGCACATTGATCCGCACGCTGACCAACAGATGCACTATACCAATGTTGAAAAAATCTTTGGTATTTTGATGATTATGACAGCCTGTTCAATGGCCTTTGCGCATGGTTCTAACGATGTAGCCAATGCTATTGGTCCTCTAGCGGCTGTTGTCAGTATCATCGCCCATGGCGGTGTGATTGGGACGCAAGCACAAATCGCTTGGTGGATCCTGCCCCTAGGTGGTTTAGGCATTGTGGCGGGTCTTGCAATTCTAGGACACCACGTGATTGCAACGGTTGGTAAAGGCATTACTCATCTTACGCCTAGTCGTGGTTTTGCCGCTGAGCTTTCCGCTGCGACAACCGTGGTCATTGCATCTGGCACTGGTTTGCCGATTTCAACTACTCAAACATTGGTGGGTGCAATTCTTGGCGTTGGAATGGCCCGAGGCATTGGGGCATTAAATTTAGGAATTGTGCGAAAAATTGTAGTCTCTTGGGTGATCACCCTTCCTGCAGGGGCTGTTTTTGCTATCGTTTTCTACTATATTCTTAGAGCCTGTTTTTAATTAAACAGATATTTGATTCAGGTGCTCTAGCGTTGCATTAATTTGTCAAATCGCACCTGAATCACTAAAGCTCTTTGCCGATCAGATGAAATTGATGTGAGATAATTATCTAACACATCAATGGTGGTTGAGCGACATTCGCGAAAGACTTACACTAAGTGTCTTTCTTCCCTTTGATTCGCAACGAAAACGAGATAGCTTGTGAGATACAAACTACTGCTTTCAGTCTTGGCTGCAGGACTTAGCTTCAGCACGTTAGCCGCGCAGCGCTATGTAACCAATGATTTATTCATTTACATGCATTCTGGCCCAGGAAACAATTATCGAATTGTCGGCACAGTGAATGCTGGCGAGAAGGTCAATGAAATCGAATATGACCAAGATAGCCAATTTGCCCACGTTAAAGTCGCTAATTCAGACAAAGATGGTTGGATAGAAGCAGATAAGCTGACCAATACGCCTAGTTTACAAACACAACTTAGTGCAGCGACCGATCAACTTAAATCGACTCAACAAAAACTCAGTGATTTGCAAAAATCATCCGAACAAAGCTCTGATGATAAAAGCAAACTGATTACCCAGCTACAACAGCAGTTGAAAACTGAGCAGCAACGAACCACCGACATGAATACGCATCTGAGTAAACTTGTTAGTGAAAATAAAAAACTAACGGTTAAATTAGGAAATATTCAGCAAGACGTACAGATGCAGTGGTTAATTAAAGGCGGAATTGTCGCAGGTGGCGGATTAATTATTGGTTTAATTATTCCTTATCTACCTCGCCGACGTAAACGCAACAGTGATCGCTGGATGTAAATTTTTTGGAGTTGGTCAAGGCCAACTCCTATTATTTTTATTGCTATATAAATAGACTAATTCGCTACCTGTTAACACATCATCTCTTATTTTAACCTGCTGACAATATATAACTCATTCATTTACATCATAAAAATCCAATATTATTGAGAATGTTATTAGCAATATGTACAAAATTGCTACAGGAATAGACAGGATTGCCACCCCCCAAATAGTGTGAATCGGCTCAATCTACTGATTTCTAAAGCCCCATAAGATGTCGCCATGCAACGAGCACATCTTACCTTCGTAAGGGGTTTTTAATTATGTCATCAGCCAAACAAAGTTTAGTGACCATCGCAGCAGCCTTTGCCGGCTTGTTGTTCGGTCTGGATATTGGGATTATCTCAGGTGCTTTACCATTCATCACTCAGGACTGGCACATTACTATCCACCAGCAAGAATGGGTGGTCAGTACCATGATGTTAGGTGCAACGCTTGGGTCAATTGCAAACAGTTGGTTATCATCACGCTTGGGTCGTAAACTCAGCCTGTTGTGGGGTGGTGTCCTGTTTGCCATTGGTACAGTGGGTTGTTCCGTGTCAGTAAATATCGACATGATGTTGGCCTTTCGCGTCGTTCAAGGCTTTTCTATCGGGATTGCATCTTACGCGGCCCCTCTGTATTTATCAGAAATGTCCGATAAAGCAGTACGTGGTAAAAAAATTGCCATGTATCAGGTCATGGTTAATATCGGGATTGTGGTAGCGTTTTTGTCGGATACTTTCTTTAGTTTATTCGGCAATTGGCGCGCGATGTTTGCTGTACTGGTTATTCCTGCTGCCATCTTAATTTTTGCAGTCTGGTTCATGCCAAAAAGTCCTCGCTGGCTGGCCGCAAAAGGACGCAGTACCGAAGCGAAAGAAATTTTATTGTCACTGCGTCAAACTGACCGTGAAGCGAATCAAGAATACCAAGATATTATCGCCAGCTTAAAAGTAAAAGAAGCAGGCTTTGACCTGTTCCGCGGTAATAAAAACTTCCGTCGTAGTGTCGCACTTGGTGTTGCACTGCAGTTTATGCAACAGTTCACCGGGATGAATATTCTGATGTACTACGCGCCAACCATTTTCAAAATGGCCGGTTTTGAAAGCCACATGGAACAGATGATTAGTACCGTATTTGTTGGTCTGGCATTTGTGATTGTAACGACGCTGGTCTCTCGTGTAACAGATACTTGGGGACGCAAACCTGCTCTTAAAATTGGGTTCTTCATTATGGGTGCGGGCATGTTCTGTTTAGGCGGTCTGCTTGAGCTGATTAAACATGGTCATACAGCCCCATTATTTGGTTATTTAGCAGTTATCATGGCTATTATCTGCATCATCGGTTATGCCATGAGTGCCGCTCCAATGGTTTGGATCTTATGTTCTGAAATTCAACCTCTGAAAGGTCGTGACTTCGGGATTGCTTGTTCAACAACAATGAACTGGATCTCAAACATGGTGTTAGGTGCAACCTTCCTAAGCTTAATTAATGGTATTGGTACAGGGAATACCTTCTGGTTATACGCTGCACTAAACATCATCTTTATCGTTGTCACGATTATGTTTGTTCCTGAAACCAAAGGAATTGAACTGGAACGCATCGAAGCAAACTTGATGGCTGGGAAAAAATTGCGTGACTTAGGTGTTACTGACGATAGCGCAATGCCAGTTACAGCAGAAGCAGAAACAGCACCAATCAATGAGACCGCTCACCATAGCGTTTAGCTCAACGTATTAAACCATTAAGGTTTGTAATCTTCTAAAGCCGGTTGCTCAAGCAGCTGGCTTTTTATTTTGAAGATAGTTTTGCCATATAAGATTTTCATCACTGTCATCCCCAAAAAATCATCGCCCTGATGCAACGTTCGACCATTTAATTGGATATAACTTAAGCTCGGATCGGATGAAAAAACATGAGCATTATAAACAAACGCCGGAATATGGAGTTTAGCGCCAACCCGACTTAACACCGCAATCGGTTGATTAAATACAGGATCCTCTAGAGAGGCTGGCGGTTTAACATCAGTGTTGTCTGAGTGATCAGCAGATAAAACTGCCTGAGTATCGCTTGATTGTTTGGCCAACTGCTGCTCTCTTAGAGCAATAAGGTCAACCGATTTGGTTTGAACCTCTGCAATGGGATGCAACGCAGGAAAATCAATTTTCTGCCCAATTGGCGTAACTTCTTTTGGTTTAAGTAAATGACTCTTCCCCCAAAAGCCTCCATAACCGGTGATGAATACGCCAGTAATGATTAGAGCACCATAGCCCAACCAGAACCGAGAGGATGTTGATGATTTCATTTTCTGGCCTCCAGATTCGGTTGTTCTGAGTGCAACAGATGACTTAACACCAATCTCGTTTGAATGGTTGCCACACCATCAGCTTTCAGTCCATGTTCATGCTGAAACTGCTGCACTTGTTGTTTTAGTTTTTTATCGTATTTAGAAGAGCTTGGAATTTTTTGGCCATAAAAAAGAGCCAATTGCCGAGCTAAAGCAAGAACCCTTGGCCCAGAGTCCCCTGCTTTTAGCACTACATCAGCATCATCGATAAAAGGCTGCCAAATCAGTTGGTACTCACCTTGCCAATGAGATTGAAGCCATTTTTTAGAGACACTCAACGAATGTTTTCCCATGTATAACTCTAGAGAATGAGCGGATACTGAGCGCAGCAGTGCATAAGCACTTTGACCTTGATAATTAAGCGTTAACAGCGCTGGGTAATTCCATTTAATAAGCTGCGATAACGAGGCCTTACCCGTAAAGCACGCCAAATTTATGGCCGATAACAGCTCGCAGCGCGCTTGAGATAACGGTACGTGATATCCCCACAGGCTAATCAGTTGAGCCATCGGCGTATTTTTCTCTAAAGACTGAGTAATTAAATCTTGCCACTGCTGCTGATGGCTCTGTTGGGTGTGATTAAAATCTAACTGCGCTTGATGACTCACAGCTCTTGGCGTTAATTCCCAAGAAAGCCCAAATGAACCGAGCAATAGCGCGATAAAAATAATTCCTAAAATAGCTTTTCTATGACTGTGCTCTGAACTTTTATCAGTACCGAGCAATTCAAGTTCATTGGCACTTTGCTTTAAAATCGCAGCTGAAACTTGCTTTTCACCCGCCATATAAGTTCCAAGTAACGCCCGGTCACATAACAGGTTAATCAGACGCGGGATACCGCCACTATATTGATAGACTTTTTGAACAATAGAAGATGAAAAAAGTGGCTTGTCACAACCGGCAACCTTTAATCGATACGCGATGTAGTCAGCGGTTTCCTTGGCGTTAAACGCCAGTAACTGGTAGCGAGCGGTAATGCGTTGTGATAATTGCCGAAGAGCCTTTTGGCGTAGCATTACCTGCAATTCTGGTTGCCCCACCAGCACAATGCGCAGCAGTTTTTGAGTATCTGTTTCAAGATTAGTTAAAAGCCGTAAAAGCTCCAATGCTTCCATGCTTAGCTGTTGGGCCTCATCAATCAACAACATAGCGCTACAACCACGCTCATACAGCGACTGCAAAAATGTAACGAGGCTATCGGTTAGCGCCTTTAACCCAGCTTTTTTAGGATAAGGGGCACCAAAACCATCACAAACGGCTGAGAGTAATTCGCAACCATTGAGCTGCGGATTTAACAATGTTGCGACCGCTATTTTATCATCCAATTCTCGAAGGAGCGTTCGTGCCAAAGTGGTTTTACCAGTACCAACTTCGCCGGTTAATAAAACAAAACCGCCGGTATCACTTAAACCATATTTCAGATGAGCAAGCGCCTCTTGATGGCGAGGGCTGATAAACAAAAAATCAGGGTTCGGGGCTATCGAAAACGGGACATCCCGCATATTGAAATAGCTCTGGTACAAATTTACACTCCTCACCCTATGGGCTATTGATCTTTTGTGATTATTTTTGCGCCAATCCAAGGCGAGTTTAGGCAGATAAACGTTTTATCGTGTAGTTATTACGCTGAATAAATCAGCCTCAGATGCTGCCCTTCGGGTTTATTTAAACGCATCCTGAACTTTGTTGCACCTTGTTTGTTTAACTCAAAGCGACAGCGGATGAGCAGCGTTCAAAATGCGTTTAATTTGAACAAAATTCAACCACTAAAGATCAACAGTCCCTAGGCTTTATAAAGTCTGTATAATAGCTTTGTGAACACGAAGTGGGAGATGTTTGTGCAAATTTATCTAGTCGGTGGTGCCGTACGCGACATGTTACTCGGCTTGCCTGTTAATGATAGCGATTATGTGGTGGTTGGCGCGTCCGCTGAGCAAATGCTAGAAAAAGGCTACCAACAAGTGGGAAAGTCCTTTCCCGTGTTTTTACACCCCAAAACAAGTGATGAATATGCACTTGCTCGCACGGAGCGAAAACAAGGCAAAGGATACACTGGCTTTGTTTGTGACTTTGGCCCAGAAATTCCACTGGAAACAGACCTTAAACGCCGTGATTTGACCATCAATGCAATCGCTCAAGACGCATCTGGCAACATCATTGACCCATATAATGGCCGCCAAGATCTTGAAAAACGGCTGCTTCGTCATGTATCGCCAGCATTTGCCGAGGATCCACTTCGAGTGTTGCGAGTTGCTCGGTTCGCAGCCCGATTTGCTCATTTAGGTTTTTCCATCGCAGATGAAACCATGCTGCTGATGAGTGAGATGGCAAGCTCTGGTGAGCTTGAAAGCCTAACGGCTGAGCGGATTTATAAGGAAATGGAAAAAGCGCTGACCAGCCAATCGCCTCAGGTGTTTTTTGAAACCCTTCGCCAATGCGGCGCACTGTCTATTATCTTCCCAGAGCTTGACGCCCTTTTTGGTATTCCAGCCCCCGCGCATTGGCATCCAGAAATAGATACGGGCATTCATTCGCTGATGGTCCTTGAACAAGCAGCGCTGATAAGCACCGACATTGAAGTTCGATTTGCTGCTTTATGCCATGATTTTGGCAAGGCTTTAACACCACAAAATGAATGGCCAAGTCATCATGGCCACGATGAACGTGGCATCATTCCGGTTAAAGCTCTTTGTAATCGCCTCAAAGTGCCTAATCCAGTTCAGGATTTAGCAAGGCTTGCATGTCGCTGGCACATCCAATGTCATAAACAAGCAGAGCTCAGTGATGAGCAACTTCTAAACTTGCTGGACCAGTGTGATGTATGGCGAAAACCGCAGCGATTTGAGCAGTTGTTAGATGTTTGTCAAAGCGACATTCGAGGTCGTACGGGGCATGAGCAGGATGATTACCCACAAAAAGCAATTCTGCTCAATTATCTTCACCACTTGCAGCAGATTCCAGTCAGTGAAATCGTGAAAGCGGGTTATAAAGGAGCTCAAATTAAAGAGCAACTCACCTTGCAGCGGTTGGGCAAGTTATCTGAACTGCGCGGCTGATACTAAATTTTGTACCAACAGCATCTATCGCTGTTGGTACAACGTCACTTATCCCAAGTCTAACGCTTTGGCTAACCAACGCTGTTTAATCATCGGCAGTTGATCGGTTAAGCGCATCCCTATCCCACGCAGTAATTTTTTTCCAGGAGCATCGCCACTAAAGAGCTGTTTAAAAAATTCCATAGCTGCGATCATTACCATGGCTTGAGCTTTACGTTCCCGCTCCCACGGACGCAGTAATTTGTACTCGCCCAGATCACAGCCTTGCTCGCTCAGTTGACATAACGTCAAAGCCAGAGATTTAGCATCGGCCAATCCTAAATTCACGCCTTGGCCCGCTAATGGATGAATCGTGTGGGCAGCATCACCGATGAGTGCAAAACGATCTCCGGCGAACTGTCTGGCATAGCGCATACGAAGTGGGAAACTCTCAAGCTCTGATACCCTCTGGCATTGCCCCAATTGGGAGTCAAACGCAACCGCCAGTTCATGATTAAAACGAGCCTCGTCAAATGATTGCAACTGCTCGGCGCGGGTTTTATCCACCGACCAAACAATCGAGCACAAGTGTGGGTCACTCAGCGGTAAAAACGCAAGTGGCCCCTGGGGCGTAAAGATTTGTCTGGCACATCCTTTATGAGCAAGCTCGGTACGAATCGTTGCCACCAGCGCATGATGCTGATAATCCCAAAATGTTAATGGCACATTCACTTGTTCGCGCAACCAAGAGTGAGCGCCTTCTGCGCCAATCACCAACTGCGCAGTTAACATTCCAGCTTGCTCAAACTGTAACCACGCCTCTCGTGCGCCTTGCTCAAACTGAGTACATTTTTCATTGATGACTGTCACATTGGCCTGTTGACGGACCAACTGCCAAAGGGAGTCACGAATCACTTCGTTTTCAATGATATGGCCTAATGCGGGTAAAATTGCTTGCTGACAATCAAAATCGATTTTAGCGAAACTGTCTTTTTCCCAAACTTGCATCCGTTGGTAGCTTTGCAAACGCTGCTTTTCAATTAGTGACCAAGCATCAAGTTGATTGAGGAATTTTTCACTCGCCGGACTAATAGCGCTCACCCGAAGGGCAAAATCTCTCGAAGTTGCTAAAGGCTTGGGTAACTGAGGCTCCACAATTGCAATATTTAATGCACTTTTTGCAAGGCCACGGGCTAATGCCAGCCCCACCATGCCTGCGCCTAAAATCACAACATCAAACGTTTGCATTCATTTTCCTTTAAACGGTCTGAGCGAAATCACACTCGCTATTTTTAATCTCAAGCATACCCAATGTCTGGCGAACCAATGGCGCTTTGAGCTCTGGGCATTTAGCCAAAGCCACTAACGCTATATTACGAGCGACAACAGACAATTTATCTTTACTAGAGAAGCCAATTGCCAGAGCGCTCGTTAACCCAACAGTGGTTGTAATATCTTCTTTGCGCAACTGTCGATAGCGGTTTAACAGTGTAAATGCACCCGGGTCTTCAGCATCTTTTAGTAACTGTGCAAGCATTGCGGCATCACGAATGCCTAAATTAAAGCCCTGACCTGCAATCGGATGTAAACTGTGTGCAGCATTTCCAATAATAACGCTGCGATGGCTAAATAACGCACTGCGAGTCGTTAAAATCAGTGGATAAACGTCACGCTTACCAACAATTTCGAACCGCCCGACCCGATAACCAAACATAGTTTGTAAGCGTGCTAAAAACTGCGCATCATCGCACTGACTCAATTGACTAGCTTGGCTGTGACTGACGCACCAAACCAGTGACCAACGGTTATCGAGCATTGGCAGCAGCGCCACTGGGCCAAATTCAGTGAAACGCTCAAATGCTCTGGCTTGATGTGGCAGGTTGCATTGCACATTAGCAATAATCGCGCTCTGGCCAAAGTCGAGAGTCTTAGCATCAAGCTTCATCTGCGCGGCGACATCCGAAGCGCCGCCATCAGCACCGACCACTAGCTTAGCCTCAAGAGCGCGACCATCAGTTAAAATGACTCGTTGGTGCGTTTGAGACGAGCTGATTAGCCCAACCTTTGCCGGACAAAATAACGTGATATTGTCACGCTGTTGCAAACGCTGATGCAGCACTCGTCCGGCATGGGCTAACTCAATTACGGCGCCAAGCTGTTCGATACCGTATTCATCTCGCTCAATCGATACCTGACCTAAGTGGCCCCGATCGCAAACATGAATTTTCTCGATAGGCTGCGCGTAACTTGCAAGCTCAGGCCAAATGCCCGCCTGTTTATAGATATCAATACTTCCAGCAGAAAGCGCAATGGCTCTGGCATCAAATCCAGGATGATGGCCATAATCAAGAGAATTGGCTTCGACTAAGGCGATTTTAACAGGCTTTTCGCTAAATTCACTTAACAATAAAGCCAATGAAGCGCCAGCCATGCCAGCACCGCAAATTAAAATATCAAAATGTTCAGATTGCATGGTCACAAACGTATTTAATGTAGAGTTTTGCTCGCAGGGTTAGACGGGCGCAGCGCATAATGATTAAAACAAGCCATGGCTCCAACTCGTACATATTCGAGTACTTCAAAAAATGCCTGTTCGTTGACTTCATCTTCGCTATCAAACTCTAAAGAAAGCTGCGCAATCTGATTAAAGTCATTGATGAGTTCTTGGATATCATCCGGTGCTTTACTTAATTCCTGACACACCAGAGCGAATCCGACTAAAAAGTTCTGCACCCATTGAGCAAGTGCTTCACTGCGCTCATCAAGAGGATCATTGTCTGATGGCACCCAAGGATAAAAAGCGAACTGGTTATCTCGATAAAGCTGTTCACTGGTGGCTACCAATTTCTCTATTTTGCGTTGTAAAGCTGCTGGAAGTGCATAACCATCGTTAAATAGGTCATTGAGATGGACGTGCCAGCTTTGATCATCAACGGGTAAGCCACCGGCGAGCAATCCAGAGAGTAAACCATGTACTTCAGCAGGGGTTGCCATGACATGTTTAGCCAAAAGTTCGCCAAACTCGGCATAATCCGGGTAAGTCATCTCTTTCACGATATTAGCCTATATACCTTAATTGAGCTGTGATCCTATCACTGCTAGCGATTTTTCACTATGTTGAAGCGAATAAAAGTGTAAGATATTGCTTATATAGCAGGCAAATAAAGACTGAAAAAAGCATCACAGCTTGCAAGCTAGACAATCGCACTATATAGTCTCGGCAACATAGATAGGCAGGCCATCACGATGAGTAAAGCAGTAGATATCGTCCTTTTAGGAAAAACATATCGCGTTGCTTGTCCTGAAGGACAAGAACAAGCACTGCATGAAGCAGCCGCTGAGCTAGCCGCTCGACTAGCTGAAGCACACGCCAAAATGCCCAGCAACAATGAGCAGTTAGCGATGATGGTTGCGCTAAATCTCAGTTCTGAACTTCTGTCAGAAAAACAAAAAAATATCGAGTATGCTGAAAATATGGATGAGAGAATTCGTTCTCTGCAGAACACCATAGAACAGGCATTATTGGAAAATAGTTCGATAAATCGTTAAACTCTTTAATACCTGGGGTGAGCGTCAGTCAGTTGCTCCTCTGCCGATACTACAGTATAAGGGGTATATTTTATTACTATTGAGCATGCTCAGCGCGAACTGAGAAGCCTACGGTAACTAAATTTATAGCCCGCCTTGAACTTTTCGGTTCAAGGGAAAAACTTGACAGCGCCACCCTGGGTTCTCTTCTCTCACACGCACAGATATTTCTCACAAGAATAGCCAAAAGCATCAGATAAATCTCACCCGTCTTGTTGATGATAACTGATGAGCATTGCTATGCTTTCCGTTATAGTAACTATTGATTAACAAGTCGCTTGTTTACCCAGTGCGGTCATTAATGCTCTATTACGCTCTGGTGAATAAAATATGAATTATCGATGCTGGAGGTTGATTCTGAAAAAGATAACAGTTGGCGCGCTGCTGGCGCTATTGTGTTCAACCCAAGTTGGTGCATTTGAAATTAACGATTCTGATTTGCAAAAAAAAGGCTATGCTGGCGAAGCCGAAGCAGGGGTTAACCTCACAACAGGCAACAGTCATACATCTAGCGGTCATGGTCGTTTGGTCATGGACTTTTTCTATGGTAAGTGGCGGCACAACACCGATTTTGAAGCAAACTATGCCAAAGATACTGGTGAAGTGAGTGCCGAACGCTACTACGCCAGTTACAAAGTTAATCGAGATTGGAGCAAAAACCGCTACACTTATGGCCTTGTCACCTATGAAAATGACCGCTTTAATGGGCTCGATAATACAATTACAACCTCATTAGGTTATGGGTACCGAGCATTTCATAGCGATACTCAAACCATGGATCTCGAAGTAGGTCCTGGTTGGCGTCATAATGAATCATCAGATTATCGCGATGAAGGTATTTTCCATGTCGGAATGGATTACACTTGGAATATCACCTCGAATGCATCATTTCATCAAACGCTCTCAAGTGACATAGGTCAATACAATACGATGAGCCGCAGTGAAACCTCTCTAACCAGCAGCATTTGGGGGCCACTGGCGCTGAAAACCAGTGTGACATTAACTCATCAAACGAACCCTTCATCAGATGATGACGATGATGTCCCAGAACATTTAGATACAGTCACGGCCGTCACATTGTTGTACAATTTTTAAATGAATTAATCGTGTTTGAATATGTTTGAATATGGCCATAGATGAGACCCAAAGTAATGAACAGCTCAGACAACAGATCCGCCGTGACATTCGCTCACGGCGTCAATCATTAAGTATTGAGCAGCAGCAAAAAGCCGCGCAGAGTGTTTGTCAGCGATTATTAGCGCATCCGCAAGTTACTAGCGCTCAACACATTGCGCTTTATTTAAGTTTCGATGGCGAGCTTTGCACTAAGCCGCTCATCGATGCGCTCTGGCAGAAAGCAAAGCAGCTTTATCTACCTATCTTGCATCCTTTTTGTTCAGGCCATCTGCTCTTTCAGCACTATCAGCGTGACACTAAGCTTATCTCCAACCGCTTTCGTATCCTTGAGCCAAAACTTAGCTGTTTACAGGTTCTTCCTCCTCAGCAACTAGATGTCTTAATCATGCCTTTGGTTGCTTTTGATAAACAGGGAAATCGTCTAGGGATGGGCGGCGGCTTTTACGACAGAACGTTAAGCACGCTATCAGATAAGGTGACGCGTATCGGAATCGCCCACGATAGCCAACTGTATCCAAGCTTACCCATTCAAACCTGGGATCAACCGCTCGATTGTATTGTCACGCCATCTCGACTCTGGGAATGGCCACGCAAAAGGGTATAATCGGTTAATAAATATCAGATTGAGATAGTCTTTATGACCCAGGATGAATTAAAACAAGCGGTTGGCCAGGCGGCCGTCAAATATGTCAAACCAGGAACTATTATTGGTGTTGGCACAGGTTCTACGGTGAACTGTTTTATCGATGCACTCAAACCAATTGCAAGTCAAATTGATGGTGCTGTTTCAAGTTCGGTTCAATCTGCTGAACGCCTGCGCAAGCTCGGGATTGAAGTATTAGATCTCAACAGCGTCGATCAGCTTGATATCTATATAGATGGTGCTGATGAAATCACCCCACACAACGCGATGATTAAAGGCGGTGGCGCGGCTCTAACACGCGAAAAGATTGTCTCAGCTGTGGCAAAAACGTTTATCTGCATTGTCGATCAGAGCAAACAGGTTGATGTTCTGGGTAAATTTCCGCTGCCAGTTGAGGTCATTCCAATGGCTCGCAGCTATGTAGCTCGCCAGTTGGTTAAGCTCGGTGGAATGCCAGAATATCGCCAAGGGGTTGTCACAGATAACGGCAATATCATTTTAGATGTGCACAATTTTGAAATCCTTGACCCAATTGCCATGGAAAAAGCCATCAATAATATTCCAGGTGTTGTCACCAATGGTATTTTTGCACTGCGAGGCGCTGACCAAGTCATCATCGGTACCGAAAACGGTATTATTGAACGTTAAAAGAGAGCGCAGACATATCAATAGCTTTTTTTATTCGGATAATGCAGCTTAATTTGGTGTAAACATCTAGCAATAAATTTGAGCATAAATTATTCAAATTGTATTTACGCTGCACACCAGATAAATCACTAAACACCCCCAATTCCGGGAAAATGATACATTTCCCCGGGATCACTTTTCTGCTAGTTTATAACTCTGTTATGCAGCACACTCGGAGTAGATCGAAACCATGTCAAAATTTTCACTCGATAAAGATAAAATAAAAATTCTCCTGCTCGAAGGATTACACCCAAGCTCCATTGAAAGTTTTCATAGTGCGGGTTATACCAATATTGAACAATTAAAAACTTCCTTGAGCAAAGAAGATCTCATTGAAAAAATTAAAGATGTTCACTTTATCGGGATCCGATCGCGGACAAATCTGACCAAAGAAGTCTTAAGTCATGCGGAAAAATTAGTCGCAATCGGTTGTTTTTGTATTGGTACCAACCAGGTCGATTTAAATGCAGCCAGAGATTTAGGGATCCCGGTATTTAATGCACCGTTCTCAAATACCCGTAGTGTTGCCGAGCTGGTCATCGCTGAAACCATTTTACTGTTACGTGGCATTCCAGCACGTAATGCCAAAGCTCATCGAGGCGAATGGCAAAAATCAGCTAATAATGCATTTGAAGCTCGCGGGAAAACACTGGGGATCATCGGTTATGGCCATATCGGAACCCAGTTGGGGATTTTAGCTGAAACCGTTGGTATGGAAGTTATTTACTACGATATTGAGCCTCAATTATCTTTGGGCAACGCTCGCCAAGTAAATACCATGCAAGAGCTGTTAAGCCGAGCAGATGTTGTCAGCTTACACGTGCCAGAAACACCTCAGACGAAAATGATGTTTGGCGCAGAACAAATTTCGCAGATGAAAGATGGCGCGATGCTGATTAACGCATCACGCGGCAGTGTCGTTGATCTTGACGCTCTGGCAAAAGCTTTGGCAACCGACAAAGTTGCAGGAGCAGCTATCGATGTTTATCCAAGCGAGCCAAAATCAAATACTGAAGAGTTTGTATCACCACTTCGTGAATTTGATAACGTGTTACTCACGCCACACATCGGTGGTAGCACTCAAGAAGCTCAGGAAAATATCGGTACTGAAGTTGCCTCAAAACTGGTTAAATACTCAGATAATGGCTCAACATTGTCTGCGGTGAACTTCCCTGAAGTTTCTCTGCCAGCAAATACTGATGGTGCAAGTCGTCTGTTGCATATCCACCATAACCAACCTGGTGTCATTACTAAAATTAACCAGATTTTTGCCGATGATGAGTTCAACATCGCCGCTCAATATCTGCAGACAGTGGGTGGAATTGGTTATGTCGTTATTGATGTTCAGACCACTCATAGCCATGAAGCACTAGAAAAACTCAAAGCAATCGATGGCACAATTCGCGCTCGCGTATTGTACTAATTCAACGCTTTTACATGGCAATTTGAAAGCCTGCTTATGCAGGCTTTTTTATTAGTCGAGAGTAAAATGAACCAGCACTGAGTCATCAATACTCAGACTTTGGCTCTGATAACTGTTAGAGCTTAGCTTTGCTTGTTTAAGCAGATGAATCGGCAAGCTCGGAGAGCGGTTGTCATAATCAATTGCATCAACCGATACCACTTTTTTACCAAGTGCTTTAGCAAATTGCTGGGCAATGAGTTGTGCATTTTTAAGTGCATCAAGACGGACGTCTTCAGTCAATTTTGCGCGTTTAGAACTATCGTAGCGAATTTGCGTCACACTATCAGCATCTGTTAGTCCCCAAGAAAGAACATCACTTAATTTAGTAAGGTTGGTAATTTTTACTTGGACTGGACGCCTTGCTTGGTAACCATCTAATTGCCGCTTTTTTTCAGAATCGAGTGAGTAAACAGGTGTGACTTGTATCTGAGCACTACTAAAATGAAGCCAAGGTTTAGTCGAAAATTTTTGCTCAAGAGCACTCACGCTCTGGTCGGCTTGCTGTTTAGCAATCGAGGCGCTCTTTGCTGTTTTAGAAACGCTAAACATAATTGTGGCCATATCAGGCATCACTTTGAGCGAAGCGCGACCTGTGAGCGTTAATGTTGTCGCAAAGACTTGACCACTTAGCACTAATGCAGCAATTACTGTGAAAAGCCATGCTTTGGGGATAGCCATACAAACCTCTTAAACAAAGACGGTATAATTGAGCTTAACGAGTCATGAATAAGTTGCAACTTAACCAACAGTAAAAACAAAAAAACCGGTCAAATGACCGGTTTTTACATGCTAAAGAATTAGCGAATGACTACAGTACGTCGATTGCATTAAGCGCATTAAATGCTTCTTCTAGACGTTTAACCATTGATTCTTCACCTTTGCGTAACCAAACGCGTGGATCATAGAATTTTTTGTTTGGTTGGTCATCGCCTTTCGGGTTACCAATCTGGCTTTGCAGATAACCTTCGTTAGCTTTGTAATATTCTAGTACGCCATGCCAGTTTGCCCACTGAGTATCAGTATCGATGTTCATTTTAATAACACCGTAGCTGATAGCTTCGCGGATTTCTTCTAATGAAGAACCTGAACCACCATGGAAAACAAAATCCAATGATTTTTCTGGCAAGTTAAATTTTTCAGAAACATATTTCTGAGAATCACGCAGAATCGTTGGTTTTAAGACAACGTTACCTGGTTTGTAGACACCATGAACGTTACCAAATGAAGCTGCGATAGTGAAACGAGGGCTGATGGCATGCAGTTTTTCATATGCATAAGCAACATCTTCTGGCTGAGTATACAAAGATGATGCATCCATATGGCTGTTATCTACGCCATCTTCTTCACCACCTGTACAACCCAATTCAATTTCCAGAGTCATGTCCATTTTAGCCATACGAGCTAAATATTTAGAACTGATTTCGATGTTATCTTGAAGAGACTCTTCAGAAAGATCCAGCATATGTGAGCTGAACAGTGGTTTGCCAGTTTCAGCGAAATGTTTTTCACCCGCATCTAACAGACCATCGATCCAAGGAAGTAATTTTTTAGCTGCATGGTCAGTATGCAGGATAACTGGAACCCCATAATGTTCAGCCAAATTGTGAACATGTTTAGCACCAGAAATAGCACCCAAAATTTGTGGCTGCTGACCTTCTAGTTTAATGCCTTTACCTGCTAAAAATGCCGCACCACCGTTAGAGAACTGGATGATTACAGGCGATTTAACTTTCGCAGCAGCTTCTAATACTGCATTGATTGTATCGGTGTTAACGCAGTTAACAGCAGGCAGAGCGAAGTTGTTTTCTTTCGCAATCTTGAATACTTTCTGGACGTCATCACCAGTTAAAACACCTGGTTTGACCGCATCAAAAATTTTAGACATAGTAAGGGTTCCCATCTTGTCTCTTTTAAAATATAGATAACAATTCTAACAAATTATCTAACAACTGTGACCAGCTGTTAGATAATTAACCAGAGGAACAGCTAAAGCGCTGTTCCTTCTAGATATTATTTTTTAGCGCGTTCTTCTAACATTGCAACAGCAGGTAATGTTTTACCTTCAACAAATTCAAGGAATGCACCGCCGCCAGTTGAAATATAAGATACTTTATCTTTGATACCGAATTTATCGATAGCTGCCAGCGTGTCACCACCACCAGCGATAGAGAATGCATCGCTTTGAGCAATCGCATCGGCGATGACTTTGGTGCCTTCAGCAAACTGGTCAAATTCAAATACGCCAACAGGGCCATTCCACAGAATAGTTTTAGCATTTTTAAGAATGTCAGCCAGCTGAGCAGATGAATCAGGACCCAAGTCAAAGATCATGTCATCATCAGCAACTTCAGCAACTGATTTAGTAGTTGCTGGAGTTTTTTCATCAAATTCTTTACCAACAACAACATCGGTTGCAACTGGAATAGAACATTCTTTCATCAGTTCTTTCGCTGTATCGACTAAGTCTGCTTCATACAGAGATTTACCAACATTACCGCCATTAGCAGCAATAAAGGTGTTGGCAATACCACCACCAACAACGAGTTGGTCAGCAACCTGAGACAGTGATTTCAGTACAGTCAGTTTAGTTGAAACTTTTGAACCACCAACAATCGCAACCATTGGGCGTGCTGGATGATCCATTGCTTTACCAAGCGCTTCAAGTTCACCTGCTAACAAAGGACCCGCACAAGCAGTTTCAGCAAACAGACCAACACCGTGAGTTGATGCCTGAGCACGGTGCGCAGTACCAAATGCATCCATGACGTAAACATCACACAAAGCTGCCATTTTTTTAGCTAATGCTTCGTCGTTTTTCTTTTCACCTTTGTTAAAGCGAACGTTTTCCAAAACAACAACTTCACCGCCTTTTAATTCGATGCCATCTAAATAGTCTTTGGCTAAACGAACAGGAACATCCAAAGCATCATTAAGATAATCAACGACTGGCTGCAAAGAGAATTCAGGATTGTATTCACCTTCAGTAGGACGGCCTAAGTGAGAAGTAATCATCAATTTAGCGCCTTTTTCCAGAGCTAATTTGATGGTAGGGATAGATGCAAGAATACGTGCATCAGAAGTTACTTTACCGTTTTTTACTGGAACGTTTAGATCTTCGCGAATTAAGACTCGTTTACCGCTGAGATCAAGATCAGCCATTTTGATAATTGCCATTATCAGTCCTCTTCATATATTAAAAGGTAAACTTTATTAGCCGGACCTTGCCGACTAATTCGATTCGATGCCATCAAGGCTACCGCCATACTCATACCATGGAACAGTATTGGAGTCATTGGCTTTGGCCATTATATTGTGAAATCAATGCTACCTATAATCTACCTTGAATGCATGCCAACATGACTTGATTTACATCAGAAACTGTAAATTTTTTACATTCAGATGCAGATTATTTTATCAACTTTGTCATTAAATCTTCTGGCAAAAGATCGACAATTAAAGTGATTTAAACTCGTTTATCGGTGTTTACTGACGATGAATGCGATAATAGATCGTCTAGTTATCACGCTCAATAGCTTTGATAACCAAAAACTCTATATTGCACTCATTTCTTTCAATCCGATCATTTGTAGTAATACTACCACATTTATAGTCGTAGCTGAGGCCCTTTTGTGGCTATTTTTACAAACCATCAGTATTTTTCAGATATAAAAAAACCCGCTTAGATAAGCGGGCTTTATCTTTGATAAATAACTCTACAGAGCCAAAGCTTTCGCTACGACATTTTCAACTGTAAAGCCAAATTCTTTAAACAGTTCACCAGCTGGAGCTGACTCACCGAAAGTATGCATCCCAACGATAGCACCATCAAAGCCTGTGTATTTTGCCCAGAAATCAGCAATACCGGCTTCAATTGCAACGCGTTTACGAACGTCACTTGGTAAGACAGCTTCGCGATAAGCTTCGTCTTGAGCATCAAACAGTTCAGTACAAGGCATTGAAACAACGCGAACCGCTTTACCTTTAGCTGCAAGCTCTTGTGCGGCTGCAACTGCCAGTTCAATTTCAGAACCAGTTGCAATCAGAATCAGCTCAGGAGTTCCATCGCAATCTTTAAGGATATAACCACCACGAGCGACATCTTTAAGTTGCTGTGCATCACGACTTTGTGGCGCAAGCCCCTGACGCGAGAAGATCAACGCACTTGGACCATCTTGGCGTTCAACCGCACTACGCCAAGCAATCGCTGATTCAACTGTATCGCAAGGACGCCAAGTCTGCATGTTTGGAGTCAGACGTAAAATAGAGGTCTGCTCAACCGCTTGGTGAGTTGGGCCATCTTCACCCAAACCAATAGAATCATGGGTATAAACGAAAATTGTTTTCGCTTTCATCAATGACGCCATACGAACAGCATTACGAGCATATTCCATAAACATTAAGAAGGTCGCGCCGTATGGTACTAATCCACCATGTACGGCAATACCGTTCATGATGGCTGACATACCAAACTCACGAACCCCATAATGCAAATAGTTGCCACATGCATCGTCATGGGTAATCGCTTTGGAGTCATTCCAAATAGTTAAGTTCGATGGTGCTAAATCAGCAGAACCACCTAACAGTTCAGGAAGTTTTGGCCCAAAGGTATTTAAGACAATCTGGGAAGACTTACGAGTAGCAACTTTTTCTTGAGTTTTCTGTAGCTCTGCAATTTTCTCATCAGCAAATGCAGTCCAATCTTCTGGAAGTTTGCCTTGCATACGACGAGTAAATTCGCTCGCTAATTCGGGATATTTAGCTTGATATTCACTAAACAGTTTGTCCCATTGCTGTTCAAACTGTGTGCCTTTATCTTTGGCATCCCATTGTGAATAAATATCTTCTGGAATTTCAAAAGGAGGATATTCCCAACCCAGCTGTTTGCGGGTTAAAGCAACTTCATCATCGCCTAATGCAGCACCGTGGCTGTCATGAGAACCAGCTTTGTTTGGCGAACCAAAACCAATCACTGTTTTAAGGCAAAGCAATGTTGGTTTGCTTTGTTCTGCGCGAGCCTGAGCAATGGCATTACTGATTGCTTCGCTATCGTGGCCATCAACACCAGAGATAACGTGCCAGCCATATGCTTCAAAGCGTTTAGCGGTATCGTCGGTAAACCAACCTTCAACATCCCCATCAATTGAGATGCCGTTATCATCATAAAATGCAATCAGTTTACCCAGACCTAAAGTCCCGGCCAAAGAGCAGCTCTCGTGAGAGATCCCTTCCATCATACAACCATCGCCTAAGAAGCAATATGTATAATGGTCAACGATATCAAATCCTTCACGGTTAAAGTGAGCAGCTAAGGTTTTTTCAGCAATTGCCATACCGACAGCATTACTGATGCCCTGCCCTAACGGACCGGTGGTTGTTTCAACGCCAGCGGTGTAACCATATTCTGGGTGACCTGGAGTTTTAGAATGCAACTGGCGGAAGTTTTTCAACTCTTCAATAGGCAAGTCATAACCAGTTAAGTGCAGCAATGAGTACAGCAGCATTGATGCATGACCATTGGATAAAACAAACCGGTCACGATCGGCCCATTTAGGGTTGCGTGGATTATGTTTTAGATAATCACGCCAGAGAACTTCGGCAATATCAGCCATACCCATAGGTGCGCCTGGATGACCAGATTTAGCTTTTTGCACGGCGTCCATACTCAACGCCCGAATAGCATTAGCAAGCTGTCGACGGGAAGACATTGGTTTCTCCTGATGAATGAATTGATTATAAATAGTAATACTCATGTTCGCCCATTGTCACAAACTCCCACGGACGACTCAACGTTTATATCAACAAAATGATCTGTTTATAACAAATTAGAAAGATTGACGAATAATCACAGCGATATAGCTTTTTAATCCATTAGATTTAGCATCAAATTGGTGTTCAATACCATAGATTTAGATAATGCTTGGCTATCTTATTAGAAACATTTCAGCGCTATTATCCATTTATACTGTTCTTCTATCCTTGAAACACCACTTTATATTACATCGATTTAACATAAAAAAAACACCTTCTCATGATGGAATATGCTTGTTTCCTGACCAGGTTATTTGTATGCTTAATAAGTATGATTGACATCACATTTTTATCGCGAATGAATTGTTAATTCTCACTTCATGAGCAGTTTTTCAGTCAGATTATTCCTATGCTTATTTAAGCGCCCAAAATACGCCAGCCTGTAGCCTGAGAGTGACTCAATTACTCCCGAATGACCAGGCAACGTCTTGGTACTGCTCAATAAATAGATGAGGGGATGCGTTTCTATACTCCCTTGGGAGCCGACAATCCGTTTGTAAACGCAACAGTTTACAAGCCTAGCCTACTCGACAGAGCACAGAAAGAAACGATTTTGTTGATGTTTGTCATAGCAAAAAAACCTGACGACCATAAGCTTAACGCCGTCAAATTTTTATGATCCATCTCACAATTTAACTGTTAGGTTCAGGCCAAATGCCCAAATCTCCAAATTTTCGTTTTTTTCAGGGAGGGCTCCTCAAACATAGAGCGACCCCCAAAATATTTACAACCCAAGCTGACTACGTTGTCCTACTCGGTTTGTCCGCTATCGTCGGCGCGATTGCCGGCCTTATTGTGTCAACGTTTGAATATGCAATCGGTTTTCTTGCGAACTATCGTATGCACTTCTTTGATAGCTGGGGACTCCCTCATTTTGTCATCGCCATACTGATTATTGTCGCCGGAGCAATTTTCGCAGCCATTGGTTTCTGGATGACGGGCAAACTTGCTCCGGAGTCATCCGGTAGTGGGATTCCACATATTGAAGGCGCATTAGATGGGCTGCATGACATTCGTTGGTGGCGAGTTCTACCGGTTAAATTTATTGCCGGGGCTCTGACGTTAAGCTCAGGCATGGTCCTTGGGCGTGAAGGACCATCAGTGCAAATTGGTGGTGCCGTTGGGCGTATGTGCGCAGGCAGTGCTAAGCGCTATCAACATGCAACCCACGTATTAACAGCATCGGGGGCAGCTGCTGGTTTAGCCGCGGCATTTAACGCGCCTCTGGCTGGCATCCTATTTATTATTGAAGAGATGCGCCCGCAATTTCGCTACAACATCACCTCGTTTAAATGTGTGACTTTAGCAACGCTCATGTCGACCATTGTCTTGCGTTATTTTCATGGGCAAAGTGCGATTATGGAAATTCCTAGCTATAAAGTTCCACCACTGGGTTCGCTGTGGCTGTTCTTATTATTGGGGATTATCTTCGGGATTATCGGCATTAACTTTAACAACTGGGTTCTGCAGTTTACCGCGATGTTCAAACGCTACCATCGCAATAACATGCTGCGGATGACCATCACCGGGGCCATTTTCGGGGCCATATTTGCCTTCTTACAGTTGTATTATCCTTCGATGGCAATGGGCGGTATCGCTCATATTACCGAGTTTGTAAAACATCCAATGCCTTGGGTGATTCTGGTCATGTTCTTTGTCTTGCGCATGGTTGCCACACTGGGATGTTTCTCATCTGGTGCTCCTGGTGGGGTGTTCGCCCCCATGCTAACACTGGGAACTTTGCTAGGATTAGCTTATGGGGCGATTGCTGCGCATTTCTTCCCAGGCTTAGTTAGTGAACCGGGAGTGTATGCTGTTGCCGGAATGGGTGCACTATTTGCCGCAACAGTTCGCGCACCTGTAACAGGAATTGTACTGGTGGTTGAAATGACGGATAACTACCAGTTAATTTTGCCTCTTTTGATGACCTGTCTTGGCGCAACCTTTATTGCTCAGGTACTTGGCGGAAGTCCACTGTATTCAGCACTGCTTAAACAGTCGCTGCTGAATAAAGAAAATCGCCAGCCTGCGGCCAAAGATATGGTTAAACAAAATGCATCGACTAGTTCAGACAACAATGCATAATACACAAAAGACTGGATAATTTTGCTGAATAATTTAGAATAGACGTCCAGATGGACACACATCTATTTCTAATTCTTTGATAAGAGAGTTTTCCATGGCTATACACTTGTTTACATCTGAATCTGTCTCAGAGGGCCATCCCGATAAAATCGCGGATCAAATCTCTGATGCAGTCCTCGATGCAATCCTTACTCAAGATCCTATGGCACGCGTTGCCTGTGAGACATACGTCAAAACAGGCATGGTTTTAGTCGGTGGTGAAATCACGACTTCAGCATGGGTAGACATTGAGGAATTGGCTCGTCGAACCGTTCGAGAAATCGGATATACAGGCTCAGAAATGGGTTTTGATGCGGATTCATGCGCTGTGTTAAACGCTATTGGTAAACAATCTCCAGACATTAACCAAGGTGTTGACCGCGCTGACCCTAAAGAACAGGGCGCTGGAGACCAAGGGCTCATGTTTGGCTATGCAACGGATGAAACCGATGTTTTAATGCCTGCCCCTATTACCTATTCGCACCGTTTAGTTCAGCGTCAATCTCAAGTTCGCCGTGATAAAACACTGCCTTGGTTACGCCCTGATGCGAAAAGCCAGGTCACTTTTGCCTATGAAAATGGCAAAATCAAAGGCATTGATGCCGTTGTTTTATCAACTCAACACAGCGAAGATATCAGCCAGAAAGAGCTTCAGGAAGCGGTGATGGAAACGATCATCAAACCTGTTCTGCCAAGTGAATGGCTAAGTGAAAAAACTAAATTTTTCATTAACCCAACTGGCCGCTTTGTAATTGGCGGCCCAATGGGTGACTGTGGTCTAACT
The DNA here is from genome assembly GCF_046054195.1 of Celerinatantimonas sediminis. Lineage (NCBI taxonomy): Bacteria > Pseudomonadati > Pseudomonadota > Gammaproteobacteria > Celerinatantimonadaceae > Celerinatantimonas > Celerinatantimonas sediminis. The sequence continues at coordinate 128,824 of NZ_JBEQCS010000007.1, read as the reverse complement.
GGCCGTAAAATTATCGTAGATACCTATGGCGGTATGGCTCGTCATGGTGGTGGCGCTTTCTCTGGTAAAGATCCATCAAAAGTTGACCGCAGCGCAGCATATGCAGCTCGTTATGTTGCTAAAAACATTGTTGCAGCAGGGCTTGCTAACCGCTGTGAAATTCAGGTTTCATATGCAATTGGTGTTGCTGAGCCAACCTCTATTAGTGTTGATACATTCGGTACAGGTAAAATCAGTGATGAACGTCTGGTTCAGTTGGTTCGTGAAAACTTCGATTTACGTCCATATGGATTAATCGAAATGCTCGATTTGAAACGGCCAATCTATCAAGAAACAGCAACATTTGGACACTTCGGGCGCAGTCAATTCCCATGGGAAAAAACTGATAAAGCCGACTTGCTCAAAGATGCAGCCGGATTGTAAAATCCTTTTTAGGCTATCGATAAAGGCGCCAATGGCGCCTTTTTATTTATCTAATAAATATATGCAAGAGATAAGCGACGCCTGCGAACACTACATTCGTATCGCCGAAAACTATTTTCATCGAACCTTTGAAAGGCCCAGCGTCAAAGTGAATTTGCGCGGTAAAGCAGCAGGACAGGCTCGTCTTGGCCAAGCACAACTGCGCTTTAACCGAATTCTCTATGAAGAAAATAGAGGCCACTTTATTAAACAGACAGTGGGACACGAGGTAGCTCATTGGATAGCTTATTGCCTGTGGGGCAATGTGCGAGCCCATGGCAAAGAGTGGCAACACATTATGCTGCAAGTTTTTGGTTTACAACCAACTCGCTTGCACGACTATGATGTAAGTAGTGTCCAAGGTAAAACCTATCCATACCGTTGCAACTGCCGTCATTACCAGTTGTCAACACGCCGCCATCGCGCTATTTTGCGTGGCCGCTATTATCAGTGTCGAGACTGTGGCGCTATGTTAGTTGCAATTGATGATAAGCATCACCACCATTTGCCCGATAAGTAAAGGATATCTACACAAATGCGTATTCCGAGAATCTATCACCCTTCACCATTAGGAACACAGCAGCAGGTATCGCTTAGCGATGAGGCCGCAGGCCATGTGGCCCGTGTTTTGCGACTCAAAGAGGGCCATCAAGTAATTTTATTTTGTGGTGATGGACTTGATTATGTCGCAGAGATAACCTCATTAACTAAACGCAGCGTTGAAGTTCGCTTAGATTCAATTAATGACAAACATCAGATTGAGTCCCCCCTTCGCATCCACTTAGGCCAAGTCATCTCTCGCGGTGATAAAATGGATTTCACTTTGCAAAAATCAGTTGAGCTGGGAGTGAGCGAAATCACGCCACTGTTAAGTGAGCGATGCGGCGTAAAATTGCCGCCTGAGCGGCTTGAGAAAAAACGCCAACAGTGGCAAAAAATAGTCATTAGCGCATGCGAGCAATGTGGTCGCGCTATTATTCCTAACGTAAACCCGGTGCAAGAGCTCGAGCAGTGGGCACGCGAACAAACCAGCGAAATGAAGTTGAATTTACACCCGCAGGCCCCATATACAATTAAGAGCATGCCACGGCCAGAACAGGGCATTCGATTATTGATTGGACCTGAAGGTGGCTTAAGTGAACAGGAAATTACTCAGATGAGCTCGCTGGCATTCGCCGAAATCCAGTTAGGCCCTCGCATTTTAAGAACAGAAACTGCCGCTCTTTGTGCTATCAGCGCATTACAGAGTCAATTTGGAGATTTAGCATAATGACAATTAAGCTCGGAATCGTCATGGATCCGATAGAAGAGATCCATTTTAAAAAAGATACATCGCTGGCCATGCTGTTAGCCGCCCAGCAGCGCGGATACGAGCTATATTATATGCAGATGGGCGATCTATTTTTACGCGATGGGCAAGCTTGGGCGCAGATGACGAAAATCACTGTTGCCGATAATCCAGATGATTTTTATCAGTTAGGTGAAGTGGCGACACGCGAGCTTAAAGAGTTAGATGTGATCTTAATGCGTAAAGATCCACCATTTGACACAGAATACATTTATGCAACTTATATGCTTGAAAGAGCAGAAGATTACGGCACACTCATTGTCAATAAGCCACAAAGTTTGCGTGATGCCAATGAGAAATTATTTACCGCTTGGTTTAGTGAATTCACACCGCCAACATTAGTCACTCGCAATGCCAAGCGGTTAAAAGAGTTTCATCAGCAATATGGCGATGTCATCATGAAGCCGCTGGATGGCATGGGGGGGACTTCAATCTTCCGAGTTAAAGAAGATGACCCAAATGTCTCGGTGATTATCGAAACACTCACTGAGCAAGGCAAGCAATTTTGTATGGTCCAAAGCTATCTGCCAGAGATTAAAGATGGTGATAAGCGTATTTTGATTGTTGATGGCGAACCAATGCCTTATTGTTTGGCTCGAATTCCACCGCAGGGTGAAACTCGTGGTAATTTGGCCGCAGGTGGCCGGGGTGAAGCACGCGAGCTCTCTGAATCAGATTGGCGCATTGCTAGAGCAATTGGTCCAACGCTTAAAGAAAAAGGGCTAATTTTTGTCGGACTGGACGTTATTGGCGATCACGTTACCGAAATCAATGTGACAAGTCCGACCTGTATTCGAGAAATCCAAGCCGCGTATGGTTTTGATATCGCGCATCAGTTAATGCTGGCGATCGAACGTCGTTTAGACGAGCGCAAGCACTAGGGAGATAGCGTTCCCTTGAGGAGGAGCAATGGAAAATCTAAAAAATCAGTTTTTAATTGCAATGCCTAGCTTTACGGATCCGTATTTTAAGCAAACAGTCGTCTATGTATGTGAGCATAATGAAGATGGAGCAATGGGACTAGTCGTCAATGTTCCTGTTGATTTGACCATCGATAGCTTACTTACGCAAATAGATATGATGGACAGCCACCGCGATCTCAAAGAGCTAGCTGGTCATCAAGTCTATCAAGGTGGCCCCGTTGCACAAGAACGGGGATTTGTTTTGCATACACCTAAAGATGGGTTCAACAGCTCTTTAGCATTGAGTAATCAAGTCATGATTACCACTTCTAAAGATATCCTCGAGACCTTGGGAACCGATAAGCAACCTGAACAGTATCTGGTTACATTGGGATACGCAGGCTGGTCAGCAGGTCAGCTCGAACAAGAAATAGCCAATAATGCTTGGCTCAATATTCCAGCTGATCCTGATATCATTTTCAATACACCTACCCATCAGCGTTGGGAAGCTGCGGCTCGACAGTTAGGATTTGAACCTTGGCAGCTTACCTCTGATATCGGACATGCCTAATTATTATGACAGTCTCAGTACTTGGTTTTGACTTTGGCACACAAAGCATCGGGGTTGCGATTGGCAACCCTATTACCGGTAGTGCCAGTGCTTTAAATGCGCTCAAAGCGCGCGATGGGATCCCGAATTGGGATGACCTGGCCAATCTTATCCGTCAGTGGCAACCTCAGCGCTTAGTGGTGGGTTTGCCTTTGAATATGGATGGCACCGAGCAGGATATAACAACTCGAGCCCGAAAGTTTGCCAAGCGCTTACATGGCCGTTACGGGTTACCGGTTGATTTGCAAGATGAACGACTAACGACGGTCGATGCCCGCGCATCTTTATTTGAACAAGGCGGTTATCGCGCTCTGAAAAAGGGAGCCATTGATAGCGCCAGTGCAGTGGTTATCGTTGAATCTTGGTACGCTCTAACAGCAAATTAATCACAGAGCAAATTTCCCTCTTTTCCTTATGTTGTGGTAGTGTGAGTAAGTCGTTTGAAAGCGACCTTTACATAAAAATTACTCATTATTACAAATAAATTCGTATGATGGTCACATGTCTTAGCTAATCTAAGGCAGTTGATTTTAGCGTCACATGGACAATAAAGTTGCCAATTGTTTTTCAAAATTCTTTTTTCCAAAATATGGCACTTTTTTCGCTAATAATGACCTAATGATATCAGCGTTACTGTTTTGCATTACACAACATAGGATTTGGGATGTTTCGATCATTCTTTTTAAATAAGCGGTGGCTGCATTGGTCACTTCTGGGCACATTGCTCATTTTAGGAGTTACATGGTACAAGGTAGAAATCGACGTTAAAGTGAATGAATGGTTTGGTTCATTTTATAATCTCATCCAAAGCGCACTTTCCAAGCCCCACGCCGTTACCCTTCACGACTTATTAATGGGCTGTCTCGACTTTTTCAATATTGTTTCCGTTTACATCATTATTGCCGTTTTGCTGGACTTTTTCGTTCGCCACTATGTATTCCGCTGGCGCCAAGCAATGAACGATTATTACATGCAGTACTGGCCACAGATCCGCCATATCGAAGGGGCTTCCCAGCGTATTCAGGAAGATACGATGCGTTTTGCCCGAATCGTTGAAGGATTGGGTTCAAGTCTAGTTCAGTCAGTGATGACGCTCATCGCCTTCTTGCCTATTTTGTGGGTCCTCTCAAAACAGGTCACGCAACTGCCTTGGATTGGCCATGTTCCCCATTCGCTAATCTATCTGGCGATTCTATCGGCTATTTTCGGCACAGTATTGCTAGCTTTGGTAGGAATTAAGTTGCCGGGGTTGGAATTCAAAAACCAACGTGTTGAGGCAGCTTATCGAAAAGAGCTCGTCTATGGCGAGGATGAAGCAGACCGAGCGCATCCTGAGACAGTTAAAGAATTGTTCCAAAATATTCGAAAGAACTATTTTACCCTTTATAAACACTATCTTTATTTCGATATTGCCAAGTGGTCTTACCTTCAGTACACCACCATCTTACCTTATGTGTTTCTTGGCCCAACCATTGTTGCCGGTGTTATCACCTTAGGGGTTTTGCAACAAATTTTACGAGCCTTTGATAAGGTTGAGAATTCATTTCAGTTTCTGGTCTACTCGTGGACTACAATCGTTGAACTTCTCTCTATCTATAAACGCCTTAAAGCATTTGAAAAACAGATTGAGCAGGCACTTGAAAGTAGTGAACAGGCCTCAACTAAATAGCCAAATGACCTATTTTATAGGGGAATTTTTCCCCTATAAGATCTAATCTTGATATTGACCTTAGAACTGATGTAACCGCATCACTCTCGAGCCTCATTTTCAGCCAGAAATAATTTTCTAACCAGTGATATCTACTGGATATAAGTTTGTCAGTGTCGAATTTTCAAACAAATGTTCCATTTTTTATATTCCTCTTTAAATTTCAAAATTACCATTAGTTAAATTTATCCGCGCTTTATCCTAAAAATTTTTACTTAGAAATAGTTATAAGTTGTCAAAAATCTGCAACTAAAACGCTTTACTTTAAAAGCCAATATGGTAATTAAATAACCAGTATTAGCCTGAGTGAGGGTCCTATGGAACGTTTAGATTTTGATACATTAGGCATGAGTGAACCAACCACAAAGGCGTCTAAAGGCGGTAAAAAAAGACGTTGGCGAGAAATCGAAACCATCAAGGAGCGGATGCGGTTAAAACAGGAGTTATTGTCAATTGATTCAACACTCGATCTGGACGACGAGTTAGAACTATAACCTTTTCATTTATCTCACTAATAGACACAGACAATAAATCTGGCAGGCACTAAAACCTGCCAGATTCTTTTTACAGAGCGTGTGGACATATTTTTGCTTTGCTAAAGATAACGTTTACTTAAAAAAATCAATGAATAGAAGCAAAGCTAGAAACGAAATAGCGAAGCTCAAAGGCTTCGCTATCAGAATATAAATCTACTTTAATTAGGCGTTTGTCAGCTCGGGCTCCCATTGCTCAACAAGAGGCTTCTGGGCAAAGGGGTCTTCAGAGTCCGAACTGTCTGCTACTTTTTTTCATTGTCCTTTTTACAAACATACGTTCCTAATTTAGGAAGAGCGCTTTTAGAACCATTCGATGACTGAGAGCAAGGACGAACTGAAACAGAAACGCCAGAAGCTCCACGGAAACACGATTTAACCATTATTTTCTCCAACAACCTGGGGATATAAATTTAAATGCAAAAAATTTGCCACAGCTGATAATTTCGCCAATTAAAGTATTGCAATGAAAATGAGACCAGCATCACAAATATGCTGCTAATTTAACCAAATTATTATTCAATATGGAACAGCTTGAATCAGAGTTTTACAAAAAATTTAAAATTTTTTTCTCTAATTATCGTTTTTGCCGCCGCAAATACATCGCAAGAGCAACAATTACAGCGAATGCTGCTAATATGCTCAAAAACCAGTACTCATAATGGTGCAATTGCTCCAAAATAACCTGGATAGCCTGACCAAACCAATATCCAAGTAACCCAACAACAATCGCCCACACACCTGCACCTAATAAATTTAACGGCACATACAATTTAGGTGATATCCCGGCAGCCCCCAGCACAAATGGAGTCACCGTGCGAATGCCATACAAAAAGCGAAAACCTAATATTAATAAGATCTGGTGACGGTTGAGCAGTCTAAAAATCTTCCTCACCTTACGCTTATACTTCGGGCGAGCATTGATCCACTTCATCCCTTTACGACGACCAATTAAAAAATATAGCTGATCACCGAACAATGTCCCTATAAAAGCCGAGCCCATCACCCCATAAAGATTCAAATATCCATGGTGGGCAAGCACTCCGGCTAAAACTAAAATAGTCTCCCCTTCAAAAAAAGTTCCTACCACTATCGCAAAATAGCCATAGTGAGTAATTAATTCTTGCCAGTTCAAACAAACCTCTCATACATTGAATGGGGCAAAGAGATACCATCGGGGGTAAAACCCAAGGTATACTAGAGAATGTTTATAGTGATTTATAACTGTTCGCAGGGGTTGTCACTAGCAACAAGATTAACTATATCAGTCATAAAAAACTTTCTTTTAGTTTTTCTGAGCGTTTTGAGCAACAGCAAAGAAGCGCGGTACATTCACAGAAAATAACAGCTACTGCAGCCTTAAATTAGGGCCGTCAGAAAACTGCATTATTATTGCATTAAAGAGAGCCACATGAAATATTTAGTCACAGGTGCTGCAGGATTTATCGGCGCAAAAGTCAGTGAGGTCTTACTCAATTTAGGCCACCAGGTTATCGGGATTGATAATCTAAATGACTATTACTCAGTTGAGCTTAAAAAAGCGCGTCTTCAACCACTTTCTCTCAACTCAAACTTTAGCTTTTTCCCCATCGATTTAGCCGATCGCGCGGCAATCGCCGAGCTGTTCCAAAAAGAGCAATTCTCACGGGTCATCCATCTGGCAGCTCAAGCCGGGGTTCGTTACTCTATTGAAAATCCGCTCGCATATGCTGACAGCAATCTGCTAGGTTTTATCAATATTCTCGAAGGCTGCCGGAATCAGAAAGTTGAACACCTAGTTTATGCCTCATCCAGCTCGGTCTATGGGCTGAATAAAAAAATGCCTTTTTCCACACAAGACTCTGTTGATCATCCTGTATCACTGTATGCCGCGACTAAAAAATCTAATGAACTGATGGCGCATTGCTATTCACATCTTTATACTCTGCCGACCACTGGACTGCGCTTTTTTACCGTTTACGGTCCATGGGGGCGGCCTGACATGGCGCTGTTTAAATTCACTAAAGCCATTTTAGCAGGCGAACCAATTGATATTTATAACCATGGCAACTTAAGCCGTGATTTCACATATATCGATGATATTGTCGAAGGAATTATTCGTATTCAGGATAAGCTCCCATCACCCAACCCTGATTGGGATGCAAGCGTTGCTACCCCAGATAAAAGCTCAGCTCCTTACCGCATTCTTAATATTGGCAATGGAAGCCCAGTTGCACTGATGGATTACGTAGAAGCGCTAGAAAAAGCACTAGGGTGTACAGCACAAAAGAATATGTTGCCAATGCAGCCTGGTGACGTCCACGCAACTTGGGCTGATACGCAAGAGCTTTACGAGTTAGTTAATTACAAACCACAAACATCAGTAATAGATGGCGTCAAATCATTTGTAGATTGGTATTTAGATTACTACCAAATTAAACGATAGAGCCATCTTAAACATGAGATAACGCTTGATTATCTAACCATATGATAGCGTTTTATCTGCTCAGGTTTTGGGCATTGCTTGCCCAGAGCCTTTTCGCCTAACAGCCACCACGTCCGACGATAGCCTCGACCAAGCTCAACTCCTTTAGAAAAATCAAAACAATTATTTTTCTCACCAGGTAATGCAGGCACTAAAATAAATCGATGTGGTTTTTCTTGCATCCATAACCAAGCATTTTCAAGTTGCTCATCTCGCGGGGCCAGATAACTGAACTGAGTCAAACTAATGGGCGATGCCAGCAAAAATTGCTCTTTAAAATCGACCAATGCCAACTCACCATCAGGACCTATCTGCTGACTCGCTTCATGCATAATGGGACCTGCTGCTGTGCGAAGTGGGTTTAGCAGCGGATAACCTGCCAGAGAAAACCATAACCACCCCCAGAAACTAACAATAGCCAACTGATAGACAGCGCTCTGGCGACGCGACCACATAAATAGCCCGCCTGCTATCCCTCCGGCGATTAACAACATCCAGCCAAAACTGTTAACCAGAGGTAAAACATCCTCCATACCACTGGATTTACGGGCAGCCAACTTAAGCAGCGCAGGGTAATGAATCAATAACAACACGCCAGCCAGCATCAACACCACACAAACTAAAGCGATGAGACTCTTCGTTAAATAACGAAACCAGCGAGCCCATTGATATTGCGCCATATAGGGCGCAACAGCTAATGCAAGCATGGGCAGTGCAGGCAAAATATAGACACCTCGTTTACCTGGCGTTGAACTGAAAAAGACAATCACTAATACACACCAAATCAATAGGGTCGCAATCTTAACGTCACAGCATTTCTTCCAGAATGTTTTGTTTAACAGCAACCATGGCAATGGGAACCATAGCAGCGGGAAATGCAGTAAAAAATAATACCAAGGCTGCAAATGCGTCCATGAATGGGCATAGCGATTCATCGTCTGGTGAAACAGAATATTCTCTTTATAAGCGATAAAATCAGCATTGGCACTGCTATCGGCAATATACATCATCGGTATGAGCCAACAGGCGACTACCGCTAACAATGCCAAAGGTCCAAGCCATAACTGCCAACTTACGGAACGGCCAAAATCATAACGCTTGCTAAAGTGTAAAAATAAAATCGGGACCAGCAAAAAGATGGGTAAAAAGCCGACTCCTTTGGTAATTATCCCTAAGCCCATAAAGGCCCAACCCAGATAATAAAGTTTCCAATTAGTCCTTACAAAAAAGTGCCTCAGCAACGCATACATGGAGATCGTTACCCACGTTGCGAGCATGGCATCAATCTGCGCCGATTTAGCTTGCAGAATAAATTGGGGAGCGATTAATAAGCCTACTGATGCAAAGCTTGCAACACGCACATTCCAAAATTTTGCCGCCAAATCAAACACACACCAGACGACCACCAGTGAGCAAAAGATATTTGGCAACATAAAAGCTAATTTCATATTGCCAAGCAATGCATAAAAAATGGCAATCGACCACATGAACACAGGTGGTTTATCAGGATATAATTCCCCGCCGCGTAGCGGGAAAAACCAATGCCCAGAGGCGACCATCTCACGAGCAGCTTCAGCAAAACGAGGCTCATCAGCAGGCCAAGGAGAGCGCAATCCAACGCCTGCAAGCAACACGATGGCAAATGCGATTAAAATAAAAATGAGTACTTTACGGTAATTATCTTCTTGCAGAGCATTCTGAAAAGAGGCCGATAGACGCATAAAGTCAGTCCTTAATCATGTTCTCCACTTTGCGCTGGGTATGACTTCGATAAAGCCAACCACCGACCAATAAACTGACAATACCAAGCGCGATACTAATGGTGAGTTGGTATTTATCCGCTTTACCGACGCCAGAACCAGCCAAAGCAAAAATAATCGTTTGAGGAAGATAGCCAAGTAAACTCCCGGCAATAAAAGGCCAAAACCGCAGCGCCACACAGCCAGAGAGCAAATTGGTAATAACATTACTACCCACTGGCAACAGTCTCAGTAGTAATATTTTAAAGAATGGTTGATATTCGACGAGTTTATGAAATTTTTCTAACTTTGAGCCAAATCGACGCTGCAGCGATGCCCTTAAACCAAACCGGGCTAAACTATAGGTGCAGCTTGCGCCTAACAAACTACACAATAAACTCGCGCCAACACCAAGGAAAGCGCCAAAAACATAGCCGAGCATGGCGGCCATGAGCTGTCTTGGGCCACCAAGACCGGTAAAAACCACACCAAATAATAAAACCGATAACACTGCGCCAACCCCACCGGAGCGAATATAATGAGCCATCCAACGATGGTCAGCTAAGTGTTGCCAAAAAGGGTTATCAATTTCAAAAAAAACCGCGACTAAAATAGCCAGCAAGAGAACTATTTTCAGGCCGCGTTTTGCTTTTGGTGTCATCGTGATTGAACCGAACTCACTTTGGGATGTTTGGCACGTTTAATCAGCCACATCACACCTAAAGTATCAGAGATCCCGACCCAGGCCCGATTCCACGCATTGTATTTTGAAACGCCAGCTTGGCGGTCACGATGATGAACTTCATGAACCACAATCTGGCCATCAATTCGGCAGATCAAAGCAGGCAAAAAACGATGCATGTGATCAAAATAAGGCAACATCATAAAGGTTGCTCTGGGGAAAATTTTCAGGCCACACCCAGAATCGGGCACACCATCATGTAACATTCGTTGCCGGATTCGATTGGCAAAACGCGACTGGAACCTTTTCCAAGCGGTATCTTTACGATTTTTACGATAGCCCGCGATACAAAAATGAGGGTTTTCTAATTTTTGAGCTGCAGCAAGCATTCCTGGAATATCGGCTGGATCATTTTGTCCATCCGCATCTAAGGTCGCAATCCACTCGCCTTGAGAATAACGCACCGCACTGCATAGCGCCGTGCTTTGCCCGCAACTTTGCTCATGGCTGACAACATGCAGACTAACCCCTAATTTTTCAGCGGTAGTTAAAGCTTCATTAACTGTCCCATCGGTACTTCCATCGTCGGTCAAAACGACTTCATAACTATATTGCCCTTCTAAAGCGGCATGAATCTCTTCGATTAGATGACCTATGTTGCCCTGCTCATCTTTGGCAGGAATAGCAACAGAAATTTGTACACTCATGAATAACTCGATATCAAAAAAACAATCCTTATAGCTACACGATCCATATGAATGCGAAGCCCCAAGCAGATCAACGACCTGAAAAATGTTCAAAGTATTACTATTTTTATAGCGATATTGACGCTATTTAGAACTTTTTAGATTTGAATATCAATACTTACAGATAATCTATTGATATCTGTATAATTTAGTACAAAACGGCATATTTTACTTAGAAATTTATGACAATTATGCCATTAAAAACAACATAATACATTACAGCATGATGAACTTGAATGGTTTTGACCTAGATTTGACTATACAAACGAGATATTCAAGAGAGATCAACTTAAAAGAAGGCTTTTGCTAAGACGAAATATTTATCTCTGATTTAGCTAAATCAGATAGTTAAGCGCTCAAAAACATAAAATAAGTTAAAAATCAACCAACTGTAAAAATATGCAAATTCAGCAATCGTGAAAATATTGCAACTAAACGTGGTTAATTTATCTTCAACATGATCTTAATTTTAATAAATCTGGCAGGTGAATATCCCTACCAGATAAATAGAAATTAATGCGAGGCAATGAAAAGTGCACTAAATAGCTTCGCTTGATAAAGGAGCCTGATCTGATTGCGATTCCCAACTTTGCTTTTGCAGTACCGGGTTAGCATACATCGCCAGTAATTGCTGACGTTCAGCTTCATTAAGCCCTTGTAAACGGCTTTGAATATGCGCCAGAGCATCAGCATTTAGCGCTTCACACTCTTTGCCTGCTAATAAATCAGCTGCAGCATAATTAGTATCGTGCAAACGATACAACTGGTGAATCGCCTTATCGATGATAGAAGCCATCTCACCAGCATCTTCACTAAATTCTTCAAGTGGCTGGCCAAAAGAGACGTGCACTCGCCCTTTGTTTCCCATAATCCCTTTGACAATACTGCGAGTATCTTCCCCCGGTGCTTTTTGATATTCACCAGTTTGAGCTTTCACAGCCAATTCGTGAGCCTTCATCGCATCACAAGGGTCATATTGATATGAGATAGCAACTGGCACAATTCTCAAATTTTGCATCGCCAGAGCAAATGACTTGGTCTCACTGCGCTGACCTAATTGCAACATTTTCAAAACTGCCGAGTCGGTTTTATCCAACCCATCTTTGGAGCGCCCTTCACGATGAGCAATCCAAATTGAACATCCTTCTTGAATCGACTCACTAATATAGCGACTCAACTTGGTTAGAGAAGCCATTTTTTCTCGGCGATTGCTAATCGAGCGCTTAACGATAAATGTTTTATTAAGGCGCATGAGATCGCCAATATATTGCTCGGAAAGCAAATTATCACCCGCGGCAATTCGCGCAGTTGGGAACCCTTCCAGATGCAACGCATAATTGACAAACGTTGGATCCATAACGATATCCCGGTGATTAGAGATAAACAAATAAGCTTGCTTAGAGTCAAGCTCACCGAGCCCTTCATAAGTTAAAGATTCAGTGGTTGTTTCAATAGTACGCTGAATATATGAGGTCAGACGGATCTGAACATCATCGACACCGCTTACTTTTTTCACATAACCGTTTAAATAACGGCGAATCACGTATCGGGTCAAAGTTGGAATGAACCGATTTAAGCGTGGAAATTTAAACTGTGCCAAAGCGCCAATCAGGCGCTGATCATTGGCCAAGCGCTTTAATACCGCTGGCACTTCATGATCATGATATGGACGAATATCCTTATAAATATCGTCACTAGAAACAGCTTTGGTCATAATGGTTTGATTAATCCGAATCGTCACTGACAAGAGCAACCCGAAGGTTGCCCTTTCCTTTGTTTATAACGCAGCAATCGTGGCTTGTTGCTGGCGCAGTTTATCTACGGTCAGTTCCAGTTCGGCCTGCTTGGCGCGTTCTTTGTCAATGACTGCCGCAGGGGCTTTGTTGACAAAATTTTCGTTACTGAGTTTACCGCTTACCCGTTTAAGATCGACCTGAGCTTTTTCAAGCTGGCGTTCAATTCGAGCTAACTCTGCTTCTTTGTCGATAAGACCGGCCATTGGAATTAAGATTTCCATCTCACCTAACAGGGCCGTTGCACTAGCAGGCGCGGCTTCATCAGCTTGCAACAGCTGGATCTGTTCAAGTTTCGCCAGAGAAGATAAAAATGATTTGTTTTCATCTAATCGCCGTTTATCTGTTTCACTTACATGACGCAGCAATACTGACAATGGTTTATTCGGGCTAATATCCATTTCGCCACGAATATTACGAATCGCCAAAATGAACTGTTTGAGCCATTCCAAATCGTTCATGGCTGTTTCATCAACTTTATCCGCTTCGTATTGCGGATATGGCGCGAGCATGATGGTATCAGCTTTGAGATTACAAAGCGAAGCAACACGTTGCCAAATTGTCTCGGTAATAAATGGAATAATTGGATGCATCAGACGCAACAAACTTTCCAGTACATTGACTAAAGTATAACGAGTGGCACGCATTTGCGCTTCGCTACCTTTAAACAATACCGGTTTAGTCAGCTCCAAATACCAGTCACAGAACTGATTCCAAGTAAATTCGTAGAGTGTTTGCGCGGCTAAGTCAAAACGGAAATTATCTAATGCTTCGCGACAAGCTTTCACCGTTTGCTGATACTGGCCTTGGATCCAGCGATCAGCTAATGAAAATTCCATCGTTTGATCGGTGTTTTGCCCGCAGTCTTGTTCTTCGCACTGCATCAATACATAGCGACTGGCATTCCATAATTTGTTACAGAAGTTACGATAACCTTCTAAACGATGCATGTCCCAGTTAATATCGCGGCCGGTAGAGGCAATCGCAGCTAATGTAAAGCGCAGTGCATCAGTACCATGTGCTTCAATGCCGTTGGCAAATGTTTTACGGGTGATTTTCTCAATTTTCTTCGCAAGCTGAGGCTGCATCATGTTGCCTGTGCGCTTGGTCACCAGCGATTCCAAATCAATCCCATCAACCATGTCCAGAGGGTCTAATACATTCCCTTTGGATTTGGACATTTTCGCCCCGTTCTCGTCGCGAATCAGACCAGTTACATAGACGGTTTTAAATGGAACCTGTGGTTTGCCATCTTTATCTTTCATAAAGTGCATCGTCATCATAATCATCCGGGCAACCCAGAAGAAAATAATGTCAAAACCAGTCACCAGCACATTGGTTGGATGGAAGGTTGCCAGATCGTCGGTTTGTTCTGGCCAACCTAAGGTGCCAAACGTCCATAAGCCAGATGAGAACCAAGTATCGAGTACATCAGCATCTCGGCGTAAATTAACTTCTTCACCAAGTTGATGTTTGAGCCGAACTTCTTGTTCACTGCGACCAACATAAACTTTGCCCGCATCATCATACCAAGCAGGGATTTGATGGCCCCACCACAACTGACGAGAAATACACCAATCCTGAATATCCCGCATCCAAGAAAAATACATGTTCTCATACTGCTGAGGGACAAATTTGATCTCGCCATCTTCAACCGCACGAATGGCTTCTTCAGCTAATGGCTTGGTTCGAACATACCACTGGTCAGTCAGCATTGGTTCGATAATGACGCCACCACGGTCGCCATAAGGAACGGTATTTGGATGTTCTTCGATTTTAACCAGCAGACCTGCTTCATCAAAATCAGCGACAATCACATCACGCGCAGCAAAACGCTCCATCCCACGATATTTTTCAGGGATCGTGTTGTCATAAACATCACTTGGTTCACCCGTTGTGGTGAACACTTCAGCCTGATCGCGAATATCTGCATTAAGCGTCAGAATATTGATCATCGGCAAATTATGACGTTTACCAACTTCATAGTCGTTAAAGTCATGGGCAGGCGTGATTTTTACACAACCTGTACCTTTTTCCATATCGGCATGTTCATCGCCCACAATTGGAATACGGCGATTTACAATTGGTAGTAAAATTTCTTTTCCGATCAAATCTTTATAACGAGGATCAGCAGGGTTCACCGCAACCCCGGTATCACCAAGCATGGTTTCAGGGCGAGTAGTGGCAACTACTAAATAGTCTTTACCTTCAGCCGTTTTAGCGCCATCGGCCAGTGGATAACGCAGGTGCCACATTTTGCCCTGCTGTTCTTTGTTTTCCACTTCCAAATCAGAAATGGCGGTATGTAACTTCGGATCCCAGTTCACCAAACGTTTACCGCGGTAAATTAAGCCCTCTTCATACAGACGCACAAATACTTCTTGCACGGCGTTGGAGAAACCTTCATCCATGGTAAAGCGTTCCCGCTCCCAATCTAGCGAATCACCCAGACGACGCATCTGTTTGGTAATCGTACCGCCGGAGTGTTTTTTCCACTCCCATACTTTTTCGATAAATTTTTCACGACCATAATCGTGTTTAGTTTTATTTTCTTCGGCAGCAATTTTACGTTCTACCACCATTTGCGTGGCAATCCCGGCGTGATCGGTACCGACCTGCCATAACGTGTTTTTGCCCTGCATCCTCTGGTAACGAATCAATGTATCCATGATGGTCTGCTGAAAAGCATGCCCCATATGCAAACTACCAGTGACATTCGGTGGCGGGATCATAATAGTGAATGATTCTTTGCTGGTATCACCATTGGGTTTGAAATAGCCTTGTGCTTCCCAATGCTGATAAAGAGCTTGTTCAATAGATTGCGGATTATACGTTTTTTCCATCGGATACTGACTCTAACTGTTATTTTTAACAATATGACAATTCATACTGTCTAAATGTCCAAAGGCTCGGTCTGAGGCATCAGACCCAACCGTCGATATGCTTTGTATCGTTCGCGGGCTTGTTGTTTGCCAGCTTTATCTGCGGGTACAAAGTCAACAATATGTTGATATAAATCTAAATTAGGTGCTATCTGAGTATTCAGATGAACCAAAGTTTGGCGCCGATTATGCGCGCTCTGCCAACCAATCTCTACCGGTGCACCGGAGCGAGGCCCTTCACCGACCAAGTTATGAGCCACAAAAGCTTCAGCATCGAACTGCCAAAGCAACTCATCCAAAGCTTCGGCCTGTTGCTTTGTTTCAGACAACACAAAAACCCGCTCATTATTATAATAGTGGCGGGCTATAATATGGCAGACAGCATCTAGCATTTTATCGCTTCCAGATACTGCATCATCAGGCATAATATAAAATTTTACTGCTTTCATATATAAAAAAGGAGCCAAAAGGCTCCCCTATTCTACACGTTGAGAGATTAATCTTCGAGCTCAATCCCGGCTTTATTCATCAACATTTGGATCAATAGCGGCACAGGGCGTCCCGTTGCGCCTTTTTGCGCTCCAGATTTCCACGCTGTTCCAGCGATATCCAAATGCGCCCAATTATATTTTTTAGTGAAATGCGATAAAAAGCACCCAGCAGTAATCGCTCCAGCTGGCCGACCACCCACATTGGCTAAATCGGCAAAATTACTTTTAAGCTGTTCATCGTATTCATCATTGAGCGGCAGACGCCAAGTTTTGTCACCGCTTTGCTCAGCGGCAGTCAAAATTTCGTGCGCAAGCGGATTCTGCGGACTCATCAACCCTGTGGTGTGATGGCCCAATGCAATAATACAAGCACCGGTCAGTGTTGCGATATCGACCACAAATTCTGGATCAAATCGTTCCACATAGCTTAGGGCATCACACAACACCAGTCGCCCTTCAGCATCCGTATTAAGCACCTCAACTGTCTGTCCAGACATAGTCGTGAGCACATCACCAGGGCGATACGCATGGCCAGAAGGCATGTTTTCACAGCCGGCTAGCACTCCAATAACTCGCACCGGCAATTCCAAATCAATGACCGCTTGCATGGTACCATAGACACTAGCGGCGCCGCACATGTCATATTTCATCTCATCCATGCCGGCGGCAGGTTTTAGTGAAATACCACCGGCATCAAAGGTCAGCCCCTTGCCCACCAACACAATTGGTTTTTGCTCTTCAAACCCCTTTGGACAATATTCAATGATACTCATCACCGATTCATTGGCACTGCCTCGGCCAACCGCCAGATAAGCATTCATGCCAAGCTCTTGCATCTGCTTTTCATCGACTTTGGTCAATGTGACCGCTGGATGAGCGGCTAATTTTTCCGCTTGCTCGGCAAGATAAACAGGATTACAGATATTCGCTGGTAAATTCGCTAAATCCTTCGCTTTACTCATTCCTTGTGAAACGGCCATTCCGTGGGCAATGGCTTTTTCACCAACAGCGAGTTCACGACGAGTCGAAACATTAAACACTAATCGACGTAGCGGACGACGCACTTCATTGGGTTTGCTTTTAAGTTGCTCAAAGGTATAGAGCGAGTTGAGTGTTGTTTCAACTGCTTGGCGAACCTTCCAGTAAGTCCCTCGAGCCTTCACATGCAGCTCAGGTAAAAAACAAACCGCTTCCATTGAACCGGTATCATTAAGAGTCGCGATGGTTTTTTCGATGATCTGTCGATATTGACGTTCATCTAAATCGCGTTCTTTACCACATCCTACTAATAAAACTCGTTCGCTTAACACATTCGGAACATGATGCAATAGCAAAACCTGCCCCGCCTTGCCTTCAAGATCCCCTCGACGTAACAGTGCGCTAATGTACCCATCGCTAATCTTATCTAGTTGTTCGGCAATCGGAGATAAACGTCGAGGTTCGTAAACTCCGGCAACGATACAGGCGCTGCGTTGTTTCTCCGGACTACCGCTTTTTACACTGAACTCCATGAAGACTCCTTTATACTGCGTTAATATAACGAACTTGCTAGAATGGTCTTTTTATAGATCGTGATAAACTACCTCTGCCATGTGAGAGCAAAGTTCGCAAAATAGAAAGTTTATCGTAATTGTTGCGTGTTTCCAGTAAAAAACAACGTATAAAGTGGGTCGCCGGTGTTAATTTTTCGCTATTTATTCAAACAGACAATAAAAACCCAGTTTGCGGTGATGATGGTTTTGATGCTGATTTTTATCAGCCAGAAGTTTGTCCGGATCTTAGGGGATGCCGCAGACGGCCATATTCCCGGGGCATTTGTCGCTAAGTTATTGTTATTAAATATCCCTAATTTAGCGATCTTGATTTTACCGATCAGCTTCTTTATTGGCGTTTTATTTGCTCACGGCAGGCTCTATGCTGATAGCGAAATGAGCGTTTTATTTGCCTGTGGCTATAGCCCGAATAGAATTTTAGGCATTACAGCGGCGGTTGGCGCAGTAACCTTTATCTTAGCAGGTGCTAATACGCTATTTTTAACGCCTTATGTCAATAGTCTGGAACAACAGGTGATGGCCAATGTAAAAGCAGATAGCGGCATATCGAGCATCACTCCAGGGCGTTTTGTCGAACTGAGCAATCAGGCCGTTGCCTTTGTTGAGGATATTACCAACGATGGCAAAAATATGCAGAAAGTATTTGTTGCCCACAATCCACCGGCAAGCAAAGGCCGGCCATCGGTTGTAATGGCAGACAAAGGGAATTTAAAAGAGCGACCAGATGGCTCACAGTGGCTAGATTTAACGGACGGAACCCGCTACGAAGGTAATCTAAACGACTTAGATTACCGAGTGATGCGCTTTGACAAATATAGCGTCCGTCTTAAAGATCGCTCCGCTTCAGAGCAACGAGAAAAAATCCGTGCCATGCCAACCATAAAACTGTTTGGCAGCGATGATCCTGATAAAATTGCCGAGCTGCAATGGCGTATTGCGATGCCAGTTTCAGTAATCATTTTAGTCTTAATGGTTGTTCCTCTGGGCGTAATTAACCCCCGGCAAGGGCGCTATGCCAAACTTTTCCCAGCAATTATGTTGTATTTAAGTTATTACCTATTAATGAGTGCGGCACGCTCATCACTCGAAGATGGTCACATGCCTTGGTACTTAGGAATGTGGCTTGTGCACCTACTCATGTTGGCTATAGCCAGTAGCTTTTTGTTTGTCCGAAGCGAGAAATTCTTAACGGTCAAAGCAGTCTTTAAGGGAGAGCGTCGTGTTTCGGATTATTGATTGGTATGTTGGCCGCACAATTTTAAAAACAACCATGCTCGTTCTTGTCACGTTGCAAGGCTTAAGTGCCATCATTAAGTTTGTTGACCAATTAGGCGATGTGGGCAAAGGCAATTACCAGATCCTTGATGCGCTTTGGTATGTCATATTATCGATTCCTAAAGAGTTGGAACTGTTCTTTCCAATGGCGGCTTTACTTGGAGCACTTATTGGTTTGGGAAACCTCGCCACCAGTAGCGAGCTGGTAATCATGCAATCCATTGGTCTATCAAAAGCCAATATTTCAACTGCAGTCATTAAAACTGCCGTGCCGATGATGATTATCATGATGCTACTTGGGGAGTTTGTCGCCCCCAAAGCTGAGCTGATGGCGAACACAATGCGCTCAGCGAAAAAATCAGGCGGCGCAATGATTGCCGTGCAAAATAGTGTCTGGGCCAAAGACAAAAACAGTTTTGTGAATATTGGACAAGTTCGTAACGGTAAAGAACTGCGCCAGGTAACCGTTTACTATTTTGATAAAAATCAGACGCTTTACCAAGTTCTACGAGCACCAGAGGCACAGTATCAGAAAAATAGCGGCAACTGGAAAATGACCGATGCCTCAATGACGCTCTTAAGTGATAGGCAGATTCAGAGTAAACAGTTAGGAACCTATGATTGGTATTCCTCGCTAACGCCACAAAAGCTGGGGGTTGTCGTCGTCAAGCCATTGAATTTACCTATCTCTGGGCTCTATTCATATATTAACTATTTGCATCAGAACCACCAAGATGCAGCGCCATATGAACTCGCAATGTGGCGAAAGGTCATGATGCCATTTACGGTGGTGATTATGATGTTGTTAGCGCTATCGTACATTTTTGGTCCATTGCGTAGTGTCAGCATGGGTGCTCGACTAATTATGGGGATCATGACTGGCTTTGGCTTCTATGTACTCAACCAAGTTCTCGCATCCGTAAGCCTCGTTTATAAAATGCCACCAATCATTGGTGCCATGGGCCCAAGCTTGCTATTTTTTGTGTTAGCGCTGTACATGATCAATCGACGAATAAAATAGCGAAGTGCTATTTTATTCAGCGTGTTGGACAGAAGTTAAGCAAACAAACCGATTTCTGTCACAATCGGTTAATTTTTTCTTGCCAATTACGCAAGCAACCTTATAATGCCTCTCGCTGAGTTGGTAAAGACCAGCGAGTAGTGCCAGTGTGGTGAAATTGGTAGACACGACGGATTCAAAATCCGTTGCCTTTGCGGGCGTGGCGGTTCAAGTCCGCCCACTGGTACCATTCTTAATTGCTAATATACTTTTTCTAAAGTAATCACTTCTACTAGATTTACTCTTCCCTGCTTTTATCTCAAATCTTATAAAATTCCCAGTTTTTCTTACGCTTATGTCGTGCTTTGGATATGAACTGACTCATTTGGTTTAAACGCCTTAACTGCATAAAGCACATCGGTAAATACAAGTGTTGTATGAAATACAGCGCCATACAAATAAGCGACTTCAGATGTTTCGAGCAAGATGCTACATCTAATGCCCATCACCTAATTTTTTCTAACAGCCGTGAATACTCATCACTATTTGATCTTTGTATTAATCATCATTGCTTAGCTTAAGTGACAAAAATCTATCGCTTCTGAGAGGTTTAAGATAAATATTGGCGAATCAATAAATCGGGCTTATTTAAAAATATAAATAGCCAACATCGATTTTTTAATCATTTTTATTCAAATCTAATATTCATTCTACTTTTAGTAAAAAATCACGCATTACCAGTACGTTATATCGTATCTGTGCTCCAAAAATGAAGTTCACCCAGAAAACTTAAAATAAAATATCAAAAAAACAATAAGTTATATTAAACAACAAGGCAAAATGCTATTTACTACAATATTATTAAAAAACCCTGACAACTGTTAATAAATTTATTATATTAGCCCGCTTGCAATAGATGAGTATCAAAGTAGATGTATTATAAAGGAGAAAAAGGATGATCATTTGGCGTGGTTGGGGAATCTTAGTTGTATTAATCACCCTGGCAATTTACATGGCAGTTATTCTGCTTGGAGATTCGCTATTTCACAGTGGATTTGCGGCTTACTCACACTATTATAGTGCTGTCGCCGTAATATTAAGCGCCATTGCCGTCTGGTTCGTCGGGCGCAAACTTAATGGTGGACAAGGACGTGAACTCTTAGATGAAAAAACAGGTCAACGAGTTATTCTTCGAAACTCTCACTCTTTATTTTTCATAAAATTTGAATTTTGGGCAGTTCCTCTGGCGATTATTGGTGTGTTGTTTTTAATTATCTAACCAAACCAGTTAATCCACCCCATTTCATGATAAGCCGATCTTCGTATCGGCTTTTTTAGTAATTAAGAAGCCTGTAAAAATTACATAATCGTGTGCATTTTACAGACCTTAAAATCTGCATAAAATTCAAAAAATACAATAAATTTAATTAATTCAATAAGTTAACTTTTTGGCATGGTTTGTGATTAATAAACAATACAAACACAAACCATAGGAGAACAGTTATGGCAGATGAAACAAACACAAACAGCAATAAAATGCATCAAGGTGTTGATAAAGCCGCTCAAAGCGCTCATGACGCCATTGACAAAGCTTCCAAGGTCAGTGGTTCTAGTGAAGAAAAACTTGCTGAGATTGCCCGGCAGATGCGAGAACAAGCAGATAAACTCAGCACTAAAGCATCTGATGTATCCAAACGCTCAACCAAAGCAGCTTGTGATTATACCAAAAATCATCCGGTCAAAAGCTTAGGTCTAGCATTTGCCGCTGGCGCTGTTGTTACCGCCCTATTGCGTCGTCATTAATACCAACGATGGACAAAATGATGAGTGAGATAGCGCAGACAACCGAGCAGGAGCAAACACCTTTTTCAAACCTTATTAATATTTATCAACAGTGGTTTGAAAACTGGTTAAAGCTTGCTGAACTTGAGAGCCAATATGCCTTTAGCTGCATAATTAAAGTTCTCATTTTATCTCTCATAGCAGCACTGTTATTGATCAGTGGCTGGGGGTTGCTACTGGCCTGCGTTATCAGCTTAGGATATCTATTAGGGATATCATTGGCATGGATGCTGGCTATTGCAGCGCTCTGCCATCTTATACTCGCTTTTGCGCTATGGCGATTAGCAAGAGGTTACCTTGCGCGCATCACGCTAGAGCGCTCAGCACAAGCTCTGTTTAACCATCCGATGCGCCAGCAGGAGGCAGACAATGAGCGGGGATAAAAAGATGCGTCACAGACTTGATGCGCAGCAACGCAAACTTATCGAGTTAACAGAAAAAAGAAATCAAGCTCAGCGCCAGTGTATTTGCACTTTAAAAAACAAAGCTGGCACACCACAGGTGCTGCTTAGTGCAGCACTATGTGGCGCTTTTGTGGCGAGTTCATCGAGAACTAAAACAACGATTTCAACGACACTCATCCAGTTAGGGCGTCATATCACTCCCTTGCTATTGAAATAACAACTTATTGAGGAGCAACTATGAAACTAACCAAAGCAGCCTCTGTTGTGGCATTAACCACAGTTTTAGCCGCTCCGGGCGTATTTGCGCAGTCTTGGCAGGGGAAAGCCAACGATGCCTGGCTTGATGGAAAAATAGAAACGGCTTTCACATTAAATCGAGCCCTTAACAGCTTTGAAATTGATACAGACGTATCACAAGGTAAAGCAACCCTATCCGGGACTGTAAAAACTGATGCCGAAAAAGAATTAGCCGGTGAAATTGCCAAGAATGTCGATGGGGTTAAATCTGTCGATAATGAGTTGGATGTGCAATCAGATGTCAGTATCTCTGACAAGGTCAACCACGCGGGCAAAGCATTTGCGAATAAATGGAATGATTTGACCACGATGACCATGATTAAAGCGCAATTAGCCGCAAGTAAAAGCTTAAGTGCGACAGATATTCATGTTTCTGCCGATCATGGGGTTGTTACGTTAACGGGTCACGTTGACAGTTTAGCCGCTAAAGATTTGGCCGAGTCCAAAGCACAACATCATGATCATGTAGAGAAAGTCATTAACAAATTACGAATTGATTAATATCGCTAAATCTGGGTTTATATAGTTTTGATAATGGGAAACGATCATGGCCAGTAACGACGCTTTGCTTAGCCAAGAATTGTTGATTGCCTGCCAAAGCGGTACGCAGTTTTATCAGACCCTGCAACAAAACACTGACCAATATTTACTGAGAAAAATCAGTCGAGACATGTTTAATTGCCGAGATAAAATTATGTCTCGACTGAAAACTCAAATGCAGTCATTGCCCCTCAACCAGCAGAGGCCGAAAAACGCCATTACACAGTTGCAGGTGAATTATCAACAAAAGTGTGTTAAAATGCAGCAAAAGTTAACCAAACAGGATATTTTTGAATTATTGCTTTGTGAGCAAAGCGTCCTCGATTACTTCCGTTTGGCGATTCGAAAACAAGCCAATAAATCGCTTGCAAAAGAATTAGCCAGTTACCTTGCATCACTGCAATTAACATGTGATACAAGCACTCATCTTTTAGCTGACTGGCCAGAAAAATAAACCATGCTGGTTTATTCACTGAACTGGGATGTGTTCAAGCACACCAAAATCAGTTCGTATGTTTAACAAACCATAAGGAATCCATGTTTAATTTTATTTTAAGACCTCTAAAAACCCTTTTCCCTTTAACAATGCCGTTTATTTTATTAAGTGCTCTACTCGTTATCTTACGTTTGAATATAGTTGCCTAGGGGTTTCTTGCGATAGGAAAGCCTAAAACACAATGTTATATTGTTCCTCATTATCATGAGGAGACGCTATATGGCCAAACTGCTGTGGATTAGCGATAACGAACAACTGTATACGTTACTTCATCCAGTTTTAAAAAAGATTGGGTTCTCAATCACTAGCCTCGCTCATCTTCGTGATGTACAAAACAGTTGCGAAGACATTGACTTGGTTGTGTTTGCGCCCAGCCAGTTTGGCCAACAAGACTATCAGTATTTTATCAAACATCCGCTGTCAAATAGCGCCGATTGGATTTTAATCAGCGATGGGAACCCCAATCGTTGGTACGATAAAATGATGAACCATGGGGTAGCCTATCATTTTCGCCAACCACTTGAGTTTGAACATATTCAGGAAGTCTTTCGCGAATTTTTCAATGAGTATCGCACTGAAAACCGCCCGCTCAAAGCGCAAGCATTAAGCTCTAATCTAGATCAATTTGGTCTGTTATTAGGTTCCAGTGCCCCCATGCGCAGACTCTATCGGCTCATTCGCCGAGTCGCTCAAACTGACTCCAATGTTTTGCTAATTGGCGAAAGTGGTAGTGGTAAAGAGCTCGCCGCACAGACTATCCACCAACAAAGTTTACGTGCCGATGGCCCTTTTATCGCAGTCAATTGCGCCGCTTTTAGTAGTGAGTTAATTGAAAGCGAGCTATTTGGTCACGAAAAAGGTGCTTTTACGGGTGCGATAGCTAATCGAGATGGATTATTTGCTCAATGTGCAGGCGGCACTCTCTTTTTAGACGAAATTACAGAGATGCCGTTGGCGCTACAAAGTAAATTGCTGCGCGTCTTAGAAACAGGGGAATACCATAAAGTAGGCAGTGAAAAGCTCCAATCCGTCGATGTGCGTATTGTTGCCGCGACTAACCGCGATCCGCTAAGTGCGATTGAAGAAAATTATCTGCGCGAAGATCTCTATTTTCGATTGGCCCATTTTCCAATTCAATTGCCAGCATTAAATAAACGGGGCGATGATATTCTGGCGCTTGCCAAGCATTTTTTAGCCTACCGCAATCAGCAAACCGGCACATGCATCACTCTAACGCCTGAGGCTGAACAACAATTAATGCGCTACCGTTGGCCGGGTAATGTCCGTGAGTTAAAACACTGCATAGAACGCGCTCATATTCTAGCCGATAAGCAAATTTCACCAGATGAACTGCCAACGATTGCCCCTCAATCGCAATTGTCCCCCACGCAAATCGGTCCTGGGACATCCATCAAAGAAGCAGAAAAAACGCTCATTATAGAAACCCTCAAAGCCTGCGATAATAATAAAACCAGAGCAGCTGAGCAGCTTGGGATTAGTGTAAAAACGCTCTATAACAAGCTCGATAGCTACGCGATTGGCGATGACTAACTAGCTTGATAGTTTAACTGCTCGATTATCAACACAATATTACTCCCCTCAACGAGTAGCGCATTTTCTCAGCAAAATAAATAAATTGATCTATCTCAAATAATTAACTTAAGCATCAATTGCAGTTGATTTTCAAAGGTCATTCATTCTTTATAAATGCCATTCATTCCATGGATAAAACCGCTCATTTTATCTTTAATTCAACCTATTGCCTGACCTTCTAAAATGCGGTTTATTAACCACAGATAAGGTTAATAACGATTAATAAGGAGGCTGTGATGATTCATAGCAAACAGCAACAACGGGTCAGAATGATGACACTGATTGGCACAATCATGGCTCAATTTGCTTTAGGTTCTGTTTATACTTGGAGTCTGTTTAACTCAGGTCTGGCCAGCAAACTTCATGAACCCGTGAATCAAGTTGCATTTTCATTTGGTTTGCTAAGTTTAGCCCTAGCGGTGGCTTCATCAATTTCTGGTAAATTACAAGATCGCTTTGGTGTGCGAAATGTAACGATTGCCGCAGCCATTTTAATGGGTGCAGGTTTGATGCTCACCTCTGTCAGTTCTAACTTATGGTCGTTATATCTGTTCGCTGGGATCATTTTGGGCTTTGCCGATGGCACAGGCTACCTGATGACACTTTCAAATTGCGTGAAATGGTTCCCTGAACGCAAAGGCCTTATTAGCGCGTTTTCTATCGGGGCTTATGGTCTTGGCAGTTTAGGTTTTAAATACATTAACTTATTTTTGCTAAATCATTTTCATCTAGCGCAAACCTTTCAGATTTGGGGCATTCTGTGTTTGGCTATCATTCTCATCGGTGGCTTAATGATGAAAGATGCACCAGTTGCAGGCAATCAATCAGATGCAACCGTATCAAACGTCAAAGTACAAGAATTTACGCTGGCTGAATCAATCACTCGCCCACAATTTTGGATGTTAGCGCTAATCTTCTTAACCGTGTGCATGAGTGGCTTATATGTTATCGGTGTAGCGAAAGATATCGGGACAAATCTGGTTCACCTATCACTTGCAACAGCAACTCAATCAGTAGCAGTTATCGCGCTAGCTAACCTGCTTGGTCGGTTAGTATTAGGGGTGTTATCCGATAAAATGGCGCGAATTCGGGTAGTGACTATCGCACTGGTATTAAGTCTGTGTGGGATTGCAATTTTATTGTTCCATACCAGTGGCAGCATGAGTTTCTATCTAGCTATCGCCTGCATTGCCTTTAGTTTCGGTGGCACGATTACCGTGTTCCCATCATTGGTCAGCGATTTCTTTGGGATGACTAACCTAACTAAAAACTATGGTGCAATCTACTTAGGGTTTGGGATTGGCTCACTGGCAGCATCAGTGGTATCAAGCCTGTTAGGCGGGTTTATTCCAACTTTCTATCTTATCTTAGCGTTGCTGGCTGTCTCTTTGGTCTTATCTTTAATCGTTCGCCAGCCAGGGGCTGTTCAAAGTAAAGGCTTTGAACATCAGGGCAATTTAGCTCAGCAAACTCACTAATTACATTTAGCCTCGTTTACCGCTGCCTTTGCAGCGGTTTTTTTATTGCTTGTATTTCAAAGCTCAAAACCTAGCAAATCTGCATCAGTTCACGGAACTGTTTGAGATTCGAACGGCTCACCGGGATTGTGGTTTTAACGTGCCGCAGCCGAAGCTGATAGGTCGAGTTAAATCCAGGAATAATTTCGGCTATCTGATTTAAGTTAACGCAATAAGAACGATGACAACGAAAAAATTGCTCAGGTAATCGCTTCACAACCTCACTGAGCATCTGGTTAAGACGAAACTGACCTTTATCAGTGATCACAAAGGTAATTTTTTCACTCGCTTCTAAATAACAAATATCGGCTATTTTAATGACGGCGATTCGCCCTTCATCCGTTGAAACACTTAACGCTCCTTGTACCGGTGAATTCACAACTGGTGTAGAAGGTGCTTCCTCTTCATTAACACTTTGATGAGTTTCTTCACGAGGCTCAGTTAAAGTCGCGGGCGCTGCAACAGCGGCCTGTTCGAGTTTATTTAACACACCCTTAATGCGTTTTTCGCTCACCGGCTTTAACAGATAATCAAATGCTTCTAACTCAAAGGCATCCACCGCGTACTCTTTATAGGCTGTCGTGAACACGATATGGGGGCGTCTAGCAAATTGGTGAATATTTTTTGCCAGTAACATGCCATCAATCGATGGCACATTAATATCTAAAAACGCAACGTCCACTTCATTGGACTGCAAAAATTTAAACGCCTCTAAGCCATCGTCAAAACATCCAATGACTTCAATCTGGCTATATTTTTCAATTAAAAACGCTAACTCCTGTTGCGCTAAGGGTTCATCTTCAACAATGATGGCTCGCATAATTACTCTTGTCATCAGTTAGCTGCGCTTAGGCGACAGCGGAATAGAAAATTTCACTTCGGTTCCAGGTTCTAAACGTCTCACTTTGAGCTGCTCGCCATATAGCATGCGCACTCGCTGATCCACGTTACTTAAACCGATATGTTTACTGCCTATTGTTCCCTCATGCAGCTGCTCGATAAGTGCCGGGTCAATCCCCACCCCACTATCTCGCACCGATATCTCTGCCTGTGGAGGATTATCTTTATAGATAACCTTAATCACCACCTCGCCCGGACCTTTTTTAGGCTGAATACCGTGGCCAATCGCGTTTTCAACTAACGGTTGGATCATCAAACTCGGGATTTTGATATCCAGCGGCTCAACCTCAAAGATGACATTGAGCTTGTTGCCATAACGAGCTTTTTCGATAGCTATATAATCGCGAACTTGCGCCAGCTCCTCATCAATTGGGATAAGCGCCTCATTATGGGTGAGGTTATAACGCAGAAAATCCGCTAGTCTGGCAATCAGCTCTCGCGCTTCATCCGGACGCATTCTAATTAACGACGAGATAGCGTTTAACGTATTGAACAGAAAATGAGGGTTAATTTTGTTTTGCAGCGCCGAAAATTCGGCTTTAGTGGCGGCTTGCTTAAGTTTCTCAACCTTAGCCACTTCCATCTGTGTTGAGATGACATGGGATAAACCAATCGCCATTTCTCTTAAGGCGTTGGTGATTTTATAGCGCCGTTTATAGTAGATTTTTAGCGCCCCAGTCATGCTGCCAGACTCGTGCAGCGGAATAATAAGTAATGAGTGAAAACCGTCAAAATCTGCTTCGTTATGGATCAATATCTCATCTTTAACCAAAGCTGCCCGAGTATAACGGCTCATCCCTTGATAATTTTTCCAATATTCATGCTCATATTCACCGACAAATGCCATCACATTTTTGGTATCGGTAATCGCCACCGCATCTGCCTCAATATCATTGCGAATAATTGCGCAGACTTTGCGCATCGACTCGCGGCTACTCTCTCGAAAATAGGGAAGTGTTTTGTTGGCAATATCGAGCGCTAATTTGGCTTGAGTGGCAGCGACTCGGTCATTCTCATTATCAAGGCTCTGCACCAGTTGAATCATCAATCCAATTGAGACCTCGCCGATAATCATCGGCATGGCAATGGCTTTGACAATCAACACGCCTTGATGGCGGTCCTCAACAAAAACCAAAATCAAGGTCATTGTCAGTAATTCACAAACAACCCCGGCACAGATCCCCCAGATCCAGTACTGCTGTTTTTTAACGCGCATATGAATAACCGCAGATGACAGACCTGCTAAGATGCTGGTAATCAAGCACGGCAATGATGTTGGGCCATTGATATCAATGAGATATCGATGCAACCCAGAAATCACCCCAGCGGGGATGCCCACCACCGGACCAAACAAGATGCCACCCGACATGATGGCAATAATACGCACATTAATCAGCGAGCCATCGACATGGATCCCGGTATAAGTACTAAACACGGCAAAGAGGGTAAACAACAGAGCAATCACACCGGATTCAAATGGATGGTGATTTTGCTTGCGAAACAAGCTCTGAAAATGGCTCGTCCGAGTCAGTAAAAACAATACCATAAGAATTAAAGCGGCTCGTTCAAACACCCCAACTAACATCATAAATTGCTGGTAAAATGACAAACGAACCTCCTTTGTATCGTTTTTCTCAATCCTAATAACTTTTCTGATGGCAAGCGTTGATCTAAATGAAACAATGATGATTATCAATAACGCTTTATGGTTAGCCTGCAGCCCTATTGGCTCGTAGTTCAATCAAATGATTTTCTTGGCGTTGGACTATTATCAACGATCGCGAAAAACAGCTCAACACTTGACGGATGCTCTCAAGGCAACGAAGATAATCAACAACAAAATAACAAACAGGAAACGTTCTTTCGTTATTCTGTGATTAAAGAAGTGGAGCAGAAGTCAATAATTAGCGTAAATCAATCATGAGGAGAAATCATGGCCCCTATTAAATTAGTGTTAATTCGCCATGGCGAAAGTCAGTGGAATCAAGAAAACCGTTTTACCGGATGGGCTGATGTTCCCCTATCCGCCAAAGGGATTGAAGAAGCCAAACAGGGTGGTCAACTACTAAAAGATGCAGGATTTACATTTGATATTGCTTATACCTCTCGATTAAAACGAGCCATTAAAACACTTTGGCTGGCTCTTGAAGAGTTAGATTTAATGTGGATCCCAGTTGTTCGCAGCTGGCGTTTGAATGAACGCCACTACGGTGCTCTGCAAGGATTAAATAAGGCTGAAACTGCTAAAAAATATGGTGATGAACAAGTCCTCATCTGGCGTCGTAGCTTTGATACTTTGCCGCCACTGCTAGATGAAGATAGTGACTATTACCCTGGTAATGACCCTCGTTATCAAGATTTAGAACCGAGTCAGTGGCCTAAAGCTGAAAGCTTAAAAACCACCATTGATAGAGTTCTACCTTACTGGGAAGATGTCATTGCCCCCGATCTTAAAGCAGGTAAAAAAGTGCTGATTGCCGCCCATGGCAATAGTATTCGAGCCCTGGTTAAATACTTAGATAATATCTCAGAAGATGACATCGTCGGATTAAACATCCCAACCGGGGTACCACTTGTTTATGAATTCGATGAAAACCTCAAACCGCTGAAACATTATTACTTAGGCGACCAATCTGAATTGGAAGCAAAAATGGCCGCGGTTGCCAAACAAGGCAGCGCTAAACAGTAATATTGACCCTTCGTTCAGTAAGCGTTTTATCGCGCTTACTGAACAATTACCTTCTTTATAAAATAAAAGTGCTATCAACTCTTTTATGTCATAGCGCTGTCCGCTAAAATTGCCGCTTTCTTGCCCACTCTAACCTTAGAAACGGTACCACAGTGTCTTTAAGTCACAAAATCGGTAAATTCGAAAATATTCTGTATCGCCATTATCGAATTGCTCACGGCGTTCGTATTGCCTTGGCGTTTGTTATTACGCTGGTGGCGATTCGCTTAAGTGGCATTCCTGAAGGCAGTTGGCCACTCATCACTCTTGTGGTATTGCTTGGACCAATGTCATTCTGGGGCAACGTCAAGCAACGCTCTTTGCACCGAATTTTAGGCACAATCATAGGGGCAAGTTCAGGATTGGTCGCGCTCTATATTGAGCTCTATTCAGTGCCATTGATGTTGATTTGGTGCGCTATAGTCATGTTTTTTGGTGGCTACTTAGCCCTTGGCAAACGCCCATATATGGCAATTTTAATTGGTATCACCTTAGCCGTTGTTGCCAGCGCCGAGCCTGGAGATTTCACCACCGCCATCTGGCGAGCAGGGGATGTCATTCTTGGCGCGATAATCGCACTATTGTTGACCAGTATTTATCCTCAGCGAGCGTTTATTCATTGGCGGATGCAGATGAGTGATGCGCTAAATTCGCTGGGGAAGATTTATGGTGCCTATACCTCTATCAACCTTGTGGAACGTCCGCATTTAGCCAATCGCTTACAAGCAGAGCTTAGTCGCGTCATTAAAATGCGCGCGTTCATCAATGCAGCCAGTCGCGAAACACATATCAAACACGCCCAATTTGACCGGACTCAGACGGTTTGCCGGGATCTAATAGGTACGTTTGAGCTGTTAATTGAAAGCTATTGGGCTTCTCGAGATGGCCGATTCTGGATGATTAACGCGCAGTTACTGCGTCAGACACGCCGAATTATCCAGCAGCAACTCAGTAATTTATCGATATTTTTGCTCGATGGCTCTAGCAATACGCAACCCTCTTTAACGCAAGATCTGGAAGATTTAGTCACCCAGCTTGAGCAATATACGCCAGACACGCAGAACTATCCCCAAAACGCCATTTTCTCAATTTATGGCTATATCTGGCTCAGTCGTAAGATGTGTGAGCAAATAGAAGAGCTAGAACAGTTAATCAATGCCATGATGCTCAGTGAACAAGCTAAATAGTCACATCTAGTGCAGCCTCTATCCTGGGCGAGTATGATGACTAAATTCAGCAATTTGCACTGTTTTTTGCTACTATCAAACAGCAAGGCAGGCAAAGGAGCCTCATGAACCAAAAGGAGTGATGAGTGGCCACAGAATCAGTCAATGTCTTGTTTGTAGCTTCAGAAATTGAAGGTTTTATCAAAACAGGGGGCCTGGCAGATGTTGCCAAGTATTTGCCTCTTGCTCTTCGCAAACAAGGCCATCAGGTCACTTTGATCATGCCTTTTTTTCGCACGATAGCTCATCGCGAAGAAGCACAATTTGTTGATCGTATCACTATCAAAACTGATGCTGGTTTTGAAAAAGAGATGGGGCTATGGCGGTTAATGCTTGACGACATTTGTGTCTATTGCATTGAGCAACACGATTACTATGATCGCTCACAGCCCTACAGTGAAGGTGAATATGGTTATCCTGATAATGGCGAGCGCTTTGCCTTTTTCAATTTAGCTGCCCTAGAAGTGGCTGCGCGGCTGAACCTGAACATCGATATCATCCATTGTAATGATTGGCACACTGCGCTCATTCCTTATCTAGTCAAAACCCAGTACCGTACACATCCAGTTTTAGGCAAAGCCAAAACCGTTCTAACTATCCATAACGCCGTTTTCCAGGGGCAATTTGAACGCAGACAATTTGACATGTTTGGCGATCTTATCGCACCGTTAGTTGATACACTGCTCGATGGATATCAATGCCTTAATATGCTCAAAGCAGGGATCCGCTTTAGCGATAAAATCACCGCGGTTAGCCCCAATTACGCCAACGAATTAATGACCCGTTTAGGCGCGCATGGCCTGCATGAATTTTTTCAGCAGCGCCACAGTGATGTATCCGGTATCTTAAATGGCTGTGACTACCGAGATTGGAACCCAGCCACTGATAACATGCTGCCAGAGCATTACAATGGTGATGACCTAAGCGGTAAATGGCGCTGCAAAGAAGCACTGCAACATGAACTCAAGTTACCCGTTGCACAAAAACCCGTCTTTGGCATGGTCTGTAGACTCACTGAACAAAAAGGGTTTTATCTGCTACTTCCTGCTCTTGAGAAATTTTTACGCCACCACGTTCAGATTGTGATTGTAGGAACCGGCGATAGCCAAATCAGCCAACAGCTCGATCAAATGCAACAGCGCTATCCAGAAAAACTGCGTTTTGTTAATACTTATTCCAACCCCTTGGCCCATCTGATTGAAGCTGGCAGTGATTTTTTCTTAATGCCATCGCTGTTTGAGCCTTGTGGACTCAACCAAATGTATAGCCTTGCCTATGGGACCATTCCTATCGTTCGCGGTGTTGGAGGGTTGCAAGATACGGTGGTTGATTATGACCAAAATCCTGATGATGCCGATGGCTTTATTTTCTATCCCCCTGAAAGTAGTGAATTGCTCAACCTGTTACGCCGAGCATTACTGGCTTATCTTGAAGAACCAGAGCAAATATCTCTGATGCGCAAACGCGCCATGCAGCGAGAATTCAGCTGGGATAAAGCGGCCTACCAATACGGTGATATCTACACGCAAGCGCTTAATTAACGCACCTGACAGCCTACAGGCTAAGTGCTACTCTAGCTCTATTGTTTGATTGTATGAACTGCACTTATGAAGCCTTTTAGTTATCCAAATTTATCCATCCAAGCTGCCGAGGCAAGCTTAAATAATGATGTCGTCAGAGTCTATCTCAGCTGTGACGATCTCAGCCAATTACAGAGCCATGTTGTTGCTCAGTTTAAAGAGCAACAAGCTATTTTTCCCGATAGCCAGTTTTGGAGCATCACTCAGCCTTATCCGGCTTTGCTATTAAATGCTCAACCTGTCAGTGAAAATACCATGTTTGCAAAACTCACATGGGCCAGAAAACTCATTGAACAGGCTAATCTCGAAAAACTCAAAAAACTCAGCTTTGAATGCAGCGATGCGATTTTACAAGAGGCCTTTGTCAGTGCTTGGTTAGCCGCAAACTACACATTGCCCAATTACAAACACAACTCACAAGAAATTCTCTCCAGTGAAAAAACTTTGTACTTAACTGATGTGGCCTTAAGTGATGGGCAGATTGCACAGCTTTGCGCCGAAGCAAAAGGCAATGCACTCACGCGCTATCTAGCTTGGCAACCAGCCGATCAGCTTAACCCCAAAAGCTACCAATTACTGGCTCAGCAATTAGCGAGTCAATATAACTGGCAGGTTGATATCTATAATGAAGATGCGCTGGCGCTTCTTGGAGCAGAGGCGTTTTTAGCCGTTGCCAAAGGCGACAATCATCCAAGTTCCATCGTCCGTCTTCGCTATACCCCCAAGGCTCCTAAACAGCATATTGCCCTCGTTGGTAAAGGCATCTGTATGGATACTGGAGGCTATAACTTAAAAAGCAATATGAGTGGCATGCACATGGATATGGGCGGTTCAGCGGTAGCGCTAGGTTCATTGCTAGCTGCCAGTGAGCTCAATGTTCCATATCAAATTGACTGTTATCTCGCTCTAGCTGAAAACCATGTTGCCCCAAATGCTTATAAAACAGGGGAAGTCGTTAAAGCTCTTAACGGGACCACAATTGAGATCGTCGATACCGATGCAGAAGGCCGTATGGTATTAGCCGATACGCTCACATTAGCGAGTCGTGAAAAGCCTCAGTTAATCATCGACTATGCCACGCTCACCGGCAGTTGCAAACGCGCTTTGGGGAACAATCGAAGTGGCTTGTGGAGTAACCGTTTTGATTGGCTTATGGAACTTACCCAGATTGGGGAGCAATGCGGTGAACGTGTCTGGCCGCAGCCACTAGATAGCGACTATGATGATGACTTTCGCTCGCAAATTGCCGACATAGCACAATGTGCACCAGGGCCTGGCCCTGATCACATTCATGCGGCTCGCTTTTTACTGCGTTTTATAGAGCCCCATGATAACTGGATCCACATTGATTTGAGCGCCTTTAACCCCAAAATACCGCTTGCTCATCAACCCACACCGATCAGTGGTTTTGGCGTGCGCTACACGCAGCGCTTACTCGCTCAGCTAGATGCTTTGTTAGCCAGCGATAACGCTTGCTGATACTCTTGTTGCAGCTGTGCTAATGGTTTGCGATTTTTCACTAATGAGGTTTTTGAAGTTGCCATTAAACTGGCTTCACAAAAAACCTCAAACCAGCGCAATAAAACATTAGCATTCGCATCTTCATGGGCTTTGTTAAGTGCTAAAGCGGCCACTTCAGCGGTCGCTAATTGAAAGTCTAAACTTCCTTGGCGCAAACTATAAGAAGTTGGTGGCTGACTCAGGTGAAATGACAATAGCGGCAGATCGTGCAGCCAAACACTTTTACGATACATTTTATGCGCCTGACGCCAAGTGCCATCTAACAAAATAAAAAGTGGCTTTTTAGCTCCCCCAGTAACCAACTGCTCATCTGTCACAACAGGTTGGGTCGCTACTGCATTTTCCTGTGGATAAATAACAATCGGTTGATAGTCATCGCGTTTTAAAAGAGAAAGTAACGCCTCATTCGGCTCAGTGCGAGACCAAGTGAAAGCATGGGTATCAGCCACCAGATCAGCAATCAATCGAGCGCTATTACTCGGCTTTAAAATTTCCCCATCATACATCACCAAACAAAACGCACATTGTGATGGCACCTGAGCGCGCAGATGGCACTGACAATGCTCAACAGCCAATAAACAATTTGGGCATCGAACAACTTGATGACCACGGGCTAAATAAGGACGAGTACTTTTTGCGACACGCTCAAGATAAAGACGCTGCACAGCGTGCGGAAACGCAGGAACCATGATTTCTCCAAGCCTACTTGGTGCTTACCATCAAGCAAAGACTCAAGAAAAATCCCGCATGAAAAGCGACAAAAGCAGATAAAAAAGTCCGGCTATAATAAAGCAGTTTTTCTCAAAAAGCCCTATTTTCTATATGGCGTAATATATTTCACGGATTAAACTGCTCGAGCAATTTTTGATATGGCTGAGGATGGCCAAAATAAAATCCCTGAAACATTTTACACCCGAGCGCTTTAAGCGCCTCTAGCTCTTCGGCTGTTTCAACGCCTTCGACAATCACTCTCATATCCAAACTATCAGCGAGTTGTATTGAGGCTTTGATAATATTCGAGTGGATTGCTGAATCCAGCACATGCGAGACAAACAGGCGATCGATCTTTAATACCGAAATAGATAAATCAACTAATTGGGCCAGTGATGCGTGCCCTGTGCCAAAATCATCAATCAGGACCGTAACTCCCGCTTGGGCAAGAGAACTCAGCCGTTGCTTGGTTTGTGCCAGCTGACCAACCATAGAAGTTTCAGTCAACTCAAGCGCGAGACGCTGGCGCAATAGCGCTGACTGGCTATAGCGTTTTAACAGCATCTGATAAAATCGCTCATCAAGTAGCTCAGGACCCGCCAGATTAATTGAGATGGGAACATTCCCTAATCGTTCATCCCAATCGGATAACAGCTCACAAGCTCGCGCCCAAACCAGCTGAGCAAGCCAAGCATACCAGTTGTTTAAATCAACATAAGGTAAAAATTCATCAGGTGGAATAATCTCCCCGTTCGCATCCTTCAGTCGACACAAACACTCATAACCGACAACTTTACCACTATCTAATGTCTGCGGTTGCAACCACAATTCCAGCTGTTCATCTTCAAGAGCCTGATAAATACGATTTTGCTGGCGATTTCGATGGGCTATAACCACCTGATATTCATTTCGATAACACACATATGGCTGGGATAGGCTGGCATGAGCCATCGCAATTGAACACTCTTCCATCAGTGCTTGAGCGCTGACTTGATGACGATAAAGAGTTGCGCCAGCACGCCATTCTATGTGCATGCCTTGCAGATCATGAAAAGAGAGCTGCTCGCTTAATAGTTGTGATAAGTCCTCATATAACCACTTTTTAAGAGAATCAACAGGTTGATTTAACACCAAGAGAAATTTTGCACCAGGGAAGCGATAAATATGCATCGACTCATTACTCAGCGCCTTAAATGATTCACCCAGTTCTCGCAGAAGTTCATCACCACTTTGCATCCCCACCAAAATATTAATGGCGCGTAAATTGTGTAATTTAATTAAAACCAGAGCGCTGGGCTCAGTATACTGTCGATGCTGATCGCGTCGATACCAAGCATAATGGTTCGCCAACCCGGTTAAAGCATCATAGAAAAATGGACGCTCACGCATTCCCAGAGGTTGGTTAAAATCTTTAAGTTGCGGCTGAGCCCGAACTAAATAGGTTTGTTCTTTTTCATCAAGTTTATCAACATACAATAAAAATAGACTTTGCCCTGAGGAGTCCTGAATAAGCGGGACAACCTGACAATGTTTATCTTTTTCAGATAGCAGCCCTCGTCCTATATCGAAAATATGCCAAAGATTTTTTGTCTGTTGCCCACTGAGCAAAGGCTCAGCAGCTGCATTAGCATCTAACAAGCAACCTTTAGCATCACACACAAACGCAGGCGTTAAGCATTTATAAAACAGCTCACGTTTATGTGCACTTTTAAAGTGATAGGTACTCGTTAACATATAAAAAAGCCAGTTATTATTTTTGAAATATTTATAGAAACATTGCTTAACTAAACAAAGAGAATTCCTATCCTACGTCAGGTATTCCTAACGGTACGACCTACTCTTTTAAAGAACCTCAATCTTTAACCATGCGAGACCAAAACAGCCACAAAGGCTTGTCTCGCAACGGTTACACATACATAAGTTACACAAAATCACATATATATGGGCAAATATACTAATATGTGAACTAATTCTAATCAATTAGAACATTTCAAAAACA
This sequence comes from Celerinatantimonas sediminis, assembly GCF_046054195.1. Classification (NCBI taxonomy): domain Bacteria; kingdom Pseudomonadati; phylum Pseudomonadota; class Gammaproteobacteria; family Celerinatantimonadaceae; genus Celerinatantimonas; species Celerinatantimonas sediminis. The sequence goes on along the minus strand of NZ_JBEQCS010000007.1, from coordinate 91,282 downwards.
ATTAATACTTAGAATCTAATATCTAATTAATCTATTAATACCTTTGATATTCCATTAGGAAATCGCTGATATTCTAATCAGGGAGAAATTTCAAGAAACCGGTTTCTTAAGAAAAAATTGAAATGCAAGCAAATGCAGGTAGGTCAAATAAATAAAGAAAAAGCAATAACGGCAATGCACTTGCCGTTATAATTATTTGTGTCATTAATAGGTGAATAGTAACTAACTTGCGGGCGCTTTTAACACTGAGTTGCGAGCGCTTTAGGGAATTTCCGACGCAGTGCTATTTTTTGTGCAAGTTTATCTATCGATTCTATCGCAACAGATGTAACGCTAGTAAGTTCGCCACTGAGAGCGCGCGGCACCTCAATCAATTGGCCGATATCAGCCAGAATATCGTCAGCGGCATCAAGCGCTGATGAAAATTTTACGATTTCACTGCGAGCATAGCGACTAGCTGCAAAGCTTGCGCCACTGACTCGTTGATTAAGATCGCTGCCTGGGATCTGCTGCGCTCCCGAAAGAGGTTTCATAATCACTTTGGCACTTTTAAAAGATGGAACAAACTCAGCCAAATAATTAATCGCCGCTTGCGTACGCTCAGAGGCCAACTCTTGACTCCATTGCCCATTCGCCAATAACGATAACTCAGCGCTCAATTGTGGTTGGGCACTCATTGCTGAGCTTTTTGCCACACCTTGCTCAAACAGCGTCACTCCAGGAGCCATACCATGGAGCTGAAACACACCTTGTCCATAGGGAGTTAATTGAGCCATGCCATGTTTAGTACCCCGTTGGCCATGAATGACTACTTCTGGCCATGGGCACTGCTCTTGAGGCCAATCCGCCAGATAAGCGGCTTTAAATTCAACCATTCGAGCAGATTCAACACCGAGTAAATCATCGATGCTACCGCTTCGAAAACCGGCTGCATTAACAAGATAATCAACATCCATACTTTTGGCTTGACCATTTTGGCGATAATGCACCCGCCAACCTTTTTCTAGCGCATCCACTTTTTCAACATCACTATTAAGGTGGACACTCAACGAATTTAATTTTTCTGCGGCCAAAGAGACGCAAGCTGCGACACGAAATAAGCTCACACCATATTCTTGAACCAATACCAGAGGAAATTTGAGTTTATCCAAGTCAAGCTCTCGCAGCGCATTAATGAGCCATTGTTCGGCGCTCTTAGGCTCAGCCACCGCAGGTAACTTGGCAAGCCGCTGGGCATCGGGCTGATTGACCAACTGGAAATAATCATCCACTTGACCAATCACTTCATTAAGAGGGTCCTGATTCACTAATTGGCGGTAATGCGCCCTTAGTTTTTCAAAACGAGGCAAAAGTTGTTCGATATAACCAGGATCTCGCTTGGGAATAGCAATTAAAGTGGGGCGATAACGCATAGAGTGAGAGAAGCTTCGCGCGGTATAGATTGACTGCTCGAGCAGAGCCAAACATTGTCCGTCGCTTAATTCCCGATATAAGCTTCCGCCAGCATGCAAATGACAAATCGGTGGACCATTTACCAATTCGGGACCTTTTTCTAATAAACTGACATGAAGTCCTGATTCAGCCAAACGCAAAGCACACAAGCTGCCGGCGACTCCGCCACCAACAACTGCGATGCGAAAATTTTCTGTCGATTGCATGAGATCCACCTGATTACATCAATAACTTTTGTCATTTTAAGCCCTCAATAATTAAAATAAACCGACAAAAATTGGGACTATTCTCTATTTACTCTACTATTAATACGGTAACTTTTACAAAGTAGCGGTTTGAGCGCAGTTAAAACACGATATAAGACGCGAATTACTACCGAAATTTCATAAAGATATGCTATAAAATGTCATCGTATTATTTTATCACTTAGATGATTCTTGCCATTGGATGGCCTATGCATCGCTTTTCACGGAGTTCTTATGCGCTTTTTACTTGGAATCATTGATCGTTTGTTATTTGTAGCTATTTTTATTATAGCTATGCAAGTGCCCCAATTTATCAGCTTATATCAACAGCGAGTTGAAGGATATCTGCAATCAAATCAAAGTGTTCTAGATAAATTTAATACCATTGCTAAGAGCCAAAATTTAGCATCGGTGGACAAATTAGTTCTGCAATTACAAAACAGCAAAGATAGCGCCAGCCAGCAAACAGCCCAGTTAATTCAAACCACTCAGGATGAAACACAAAATCTTGCAACTTCGGTTCAGTCATTAGATAGTCCAAGTCTTGGCAAACAGCTCTGGGCATTAATTCGCTACCCCCAACCCAAACTATTATTGTCCACCTTGAATCACTATCAACCGGGGATTGTGATTAATCAATCCGCCCTGTTGTGCGGAATTATTTTTGCGATTTTATTTATGGTTGTAAAAGCATCTATAGCGAGATTATTTCGCCGGCGCAGACGATTATTTCGGGCCAGCGAAAACCCGCTTCGCTAATGCCCCGTAACAAGCGATTCTTACCCACCTGATTGCTTAAACGGTAAAACATCCAGAGCTTGCTGATACTGCTCAGTTATATATTCACGTTCCTGACTGAGCAGCTCAGCTAACGCCTTCGCAAAATCAGGGTGTTCCAGATGGTGGTATGAATAACAATAGGTAGGTTCAAAGCCACGCAGCAATTTATGCTCGCCTTGGGCACCGGCATTAAAATGACTTAATTGATGCTTAATGCAATACTCGATGCCCTGATAATAACACAGCTCAAAATGTAACAACTCAGCATGCGCAAGCGATCCCCAATAACGCCCATAAAGAGTGTTCTTACCTTTAAAAAAGAGGCTTGCAGCAATCAGCTGACCATCAAATGACGCAAATACAACCATCATTTGCTGGCTCAGATGTTTACGTAGCAGAGCAAACCATTGCTCATTAAGATATCCTGAATGACCACTGTGTTCTAAATATGTCTGCTGATAGCATTGCACCAGACACTGCCAGTGGAGCGGGCCCATCGCATCGCCATCGACTTGCTCAATCTCAATGCCATAATCAGCAACTGCGCGGCGTTCTTTTTTAATCATCTTGCGTTTTCGCGAAGTTAGCCGAGCCAGGAAATCATCAAAATCGTGGTAGAACTTATTATGCCAATGATACTGAATTTGACACCGCTGAATTGTATCTTGAGGGGCCTGCCAATGGGCTGGGGTAAATAACCAATGCGTGCCACTGAGATGATATTGCTCACTCAGTTGCACCAGATCGCTGTGCAACCGTTGCAAAATCAGCTTTTCATCTGCATCCGGGGCGATTAACAGCCGATCATCGGTAATTGGGGTAAATGGAACGGCACTAATCCATTTTGGATAATACTCAATACCAGAGCGCTGGTAACCATCCGCCCATCCCCAATCAAACACATATTCGCCAAAAGAGTGATATTTTATGTATCCAGGAACCGCGGCGATTAGCCTGTCGTTGTGCCACATTAACCAGTGACAAACTTGCCAACCGGTATCGCCTCCCACACAACCACTTTGCTCAAGAATACGAAGAAAATCGTACTGGACGAATGGTCCATTATCTTGTGTTAACGTTTGCCATTGTTGTTTTGGACAATCTTGAAGTGTCTGAATCCAGCCACTTTGAAACCCAGCCATACAACCTCCTACAAAGGTTTGCCCTCCATTGTCGAGTCTTCTATCCTATCAGACTAAAATCGCAAATAAGCTTTAATATGAGAATAAATAAAATCTTACAACTGACCTTTTTACTCGCTCTTTTCACAGTCCAAGCTAAGGCTGCAGAGTCAGTAAAAATATCGAGCTTGTCAGCAGATGACTTAAATTTTACCGATTGTCCAACGGATGCATTTACCTTAGCGAGCTTAAATGCAAAAGCGCTTAACCAGCCGCTACCCAAAGCAGCAATGGCACAGATTAAACGCTCTGGTGCACTACTTGTGACAAATTTAAATAGTAAAAAAGCCCCCGCTCAAACCAAAGATTTGCTCCAACAACTCGGCGCTAACTGGCAGTTAAAATTAAGCCGAGTGGTAAATGGCTTTCAAAGTGCATTGTTTTTTAGGCCATCAGAGCTTAAAACCCTTGGCACATTTAACCAAGCTGCAGGCTTTGAGCAAAAAGTGTGGGTCATTTTGGCCCAGGCAAACGGCCAATCGTTGACACTGGTCAGTACCATTCACGGTCCTTATCAACGCGATTTACTAGCCAAACAAACCACATTAATACAGCGTCATCAGGCTATTCTCAGCGGAGATTTGCCTAAACTGACACTGATGCACCATTATCAATATCAACAACAAACGCCAGAACAATCGTTGCTTTCACGTGGCTTAAACAGTTGTGCAAGCTCGCAAATCGCTCTTGCTAAAGGCAGCTATTTACAATGGCTTAGCATCAGTTTTGGTCCATAAAAAAGCCCCGCGTTAACGGGGCCCTGTTTATCGAGTTGCACGTTGGCGGAGTAATCTCCGCCTGCTCGTTGGAGGCCAATTCACATGCTGCATACGACCACTCACTGTCATTTTTCGGCGACTACGAGGTGTTTTCTCAACATCTGTTCGACTGAGTTTAGGTTCTTTCGCTTTATACACGACGGATTGAGAAAGACCGATATCTCGGCGTATATGAGAGCTCATTCCTTCACCTATCGAGATCTGGTTTTTGCGCATCTGCTTTAGCCATTGACGAGTTTCTAATTGGTCCTGATAACCGAGCAGTCCATCAATTAACCACTGAGTGAGTTTTAATCGAATTGATAACATAATATTTCCCTATTTTTACAGTTACAAATAATCGGGAAACACAGCGATACGAAGAACATCAAACACCGAACTACGCATCAGCTGCGCAGCCCGAAGATACTCTTCGCCTAATAATCTAAAAACAGATGTTTTATAGAATGGTTTAAGCAGAGCATATGGCTTGCGCTAGCACGCAAATAATCAGCTTGGATAATACGATTAAGCATTGGTTTCATCGTTTATAATCCAAACCATATGATGCTGAGGTATAAGATTGATACAGTTCGATGCTAAGAAGGCTTAATGTATTATGAGTCATAACTGGGTGCATAAAACCTCCTTAAACTTATCTAATAACTTGAAATATTTTGAAAATACTAGCAATTAAAAATAACGAAAGCTATTCGAAATAACATAAAACACAATTATTCTGTTTTTTGTTTTTATCTATCTATATTCGTCTGAAAAATTGACAACTATATTGTTATCTAACTGTCTGAAGAGTCTGTAAACGCTTGTCTGGCGTGGGGTGCAAACGATAGGATGAAAAACAAAATATATTTATATAGCAGCGGGTTTGCTATGATACATCCTGATTTAATTTAGATATCTGTATTAGCCAGAGAAATTACATGTTGTTCAGTATTGCCTTAATTCTTGCCCCTCTTTTTATTGGGTATGCCATAGAGATTAAACAACCTCGGCTAATCCAGCTAATTAATACAAGCCTTAGCAAAATGGTTTATATCATTTTAGCTATCATGGGATATAACTTAGCGTTCATCGATAATCTGGCCAGTAATCTTACTCGATTAGTTCTTATCTGTTCGGTGTTTATTAGCGCGATTACTTTCTTTAATTTAGCTGGCTTATTTTTATTTCGTCGTTATCTTCAATGGTCTAAAGAGACCGCACAAGGCGGAAAATTTAAACTCACGCCGGCGATGTTTAAAGATTCCGCCTCGATGGTTGCCATTGTCGCAGGTGGATTTGCCCTGGGACTATTTGGCCACTGGCACCTTCCATATCAAACCCAGCTCAGTGATTATGTGCTCATGCTGCTACTGGCACTGATTGGCTTACAACTTCGCGCCAGTGATCTCACTCTCAGGCAGGTCTTGCTTGATCATCGAGGAATGTTAATTGCGGCAATCGTTTTTATCAGCACCTTACCAGCGGCACTATTAGCAGGCTGGCTGTTAGATATTCCAAAACCATTGGCTCTGGCACTAAGCAGCGGCTTTGGTTGGTATTCATTATCAGGAATTTTAATTAGCGGCCAAGTCAATGCTCTGATGGGAAGCAGCGCATTTTTTATCGATCTATTGCGTGAGCTCATCGCGATTATTTTAATCCCACTGTTAATGCCCATCTCTCAAAGCGCTGCAATTGGCTATGGCGGGGCAACATCAATGGACTTTACCCTGCCAATTATTGCCAAAAGCGGTGGCACTCAGTGTGTACCAGTTGCCATTGTCAGTGGATTTTTACTCTCTTTAGCCTGTCCGGCCTTCATCGCTATCTGGTTATCATTTTATATTAGCGGCTAAATGTTTGCCGATGCTCACTCAACCATGTTCGAAGCGTTGCTATATCTTGCTTGCGAGCATTGCTGAGCTCTTCAAACCAACGGGTTAAATTATGCTGCCAGGCAGGCAAATCAGGACTCTGCATCTGATTGGCTAAGCGCTGCATGCGAGCTAAGCCAACCGAGCCTGCCGCCCCTTTAATTTTATGGGCCTCACTGACAATACCATCATGGTCTTGGGCAATTAAATTAGAATGTAAAACATCTAAATAGGGGTCAATCGCCTGTTCAAATAGATCCACATTTTTCGCCATTCCCTCGGTACCTAGAGCCTGACAAAATTCTCCTAAAACTTCTTCATCTAAAATAAGCGATTCGTTGTTAACGTGGCTAGGTACAACTTCAGCCTCACTAACGCTCGGTGCATCAGCCATCGTCGAGCTAACGCCGGAAACAGAAAATAGATGATTAAATACCTTATTGACCGCTTTGATTGACAACGGTTTGCGCACGACATCGACCATCCCGTGACGCTGGTAATCTTCTTTACGATTAACCACGTTAGCAGTTAAAGCCACCATCGGTGGGAGATCATCTTTAAAGCGCTCTTTTAACGTATCGGCAAGCTCAAAGCCTGTCATGTCAGGAAGCTGAATATCCAAAAGCAGAACATCAAAGTCATCATTTGCGAGCACTTGATCAAGGGCCTGTTGGCCTGTTTTAGCCACTTTGACCTCATGCCCTTGTTTTTCTAGAAGGGTTTTTGCAACCTGAATATTAAGCTCAACATCTTCCACCAGCAACAGATGTAGCGGTGGCAGTTCATCATCTTCATCTATCTGTTGCTGGTCGCAAATTCGCATCGGTAAACAGATGGTAAAACAGGTTCCTTCACCAAGCTCGCTGGTCACACTTAATTGACCATCCATCGCCTCAACAAACTGTTTGGAAACGGCCAAACCAATACCGGTTCCGGTGGCTTGCGCTTTATTATCGACTTGATAATACATAGCAAAGATATTCTCTAGCTCATCATGCGGGATCCCAATGCCCGTATCCGCCACATCAAAGGTTAAGACACAATGCTCTTCAGTACGCTCACTGATGCTCAGACGAATGGTGACTCCGCCCTGCTCGGTAAATTTCGTGGCGTTGCTGATAATATTCCATAACACTTGGCGAAGCCGAGTCGCATCCGTTTCGACCCACACCGGTAATTGCTGAGGATAATCGATACTAAAAGATAAATTTTTCGCTTCCAGCTGCAATACAGCTAAGCGTTCCAAGTCATGCAAGAAAGCTGGTAGCTCCATGGGCGCTTTATTAATATTAAAACGACGTCTATCCAACTTATCTAAATCAATGACATCGTTAAAGATATTGCCAAGCGTAACGGCGCTAATATAGATGGTCTGCAGTTGTCGGCGCTGTTCAGGATTGAGCGGACTATCTAATAGAATCTGACTTAAGCCAACCACCCCATTTAAAGGGGTGCGCAGTTCATGACTCAGGGTTGAAATAAACTCAGTTTTTTCGCGGCTCGCCCGCTCCAACCCTTCTTGATAATGTTTGCGCTCGGTAATATCACGGCCAAACCCGAGTAGCCCAAGGCGATGGCCATCACCGCTATAAAATGGCACTTTATGCAGCTCAAAATATGCTTTACGACCATCAGGATAAGTCAGCCACTGGGCATAAGTCATACTTTCATCGCTGGCAAACACCTCTTTATCCGTTTGCATTTCAAATTGCGCCACATCGTCGCTATAGACCTCGATAGGCGTTAGACCAATCATCTGTTGCTCAGTTTTACCTGTCAGTTTTTCCATCGCGATATTGCAGCCAGAAAACTGCCCAGATTGATTACGATAGAAGACTAAATCAGGCGATGTATCAATAAAACTGCGCAGCAAGGCGCTGCGTTCTTCGAGCTCATCTTGCGCTTGTTGACGGATTTGAACTTCTTGGCGAAGCTCAGCCATTGTGTGTTGCAATGCTTTTTCAGCACGTTTACGCTCGCCAATTTCACTATTTAAAAGTGTAATGTTCTCTTTTAGTTTTTTATTGAGCTCAAGGTCCCGGGTGCGCATTTTTTCAAGTTTTCGGATCATTTTAGTCAGGCGCTGGCGCGAATCTTCTAGCTGATCGACCACCACCGACATAAAAAAGACAGCCCAAGGCGTTATCACCAAGCCAAAGAAAACTGAGCGGACCACATCATCTTTTGATGCCATAGAACCGGTTAGGAAAAAAGTTAAGACCATCTGAATGGCTAGAGCAGCAACAATAATCAGTGTTGCCAAACTTAAGGTAAATTTAACGAGCCCCAGACGAGAAAGAAGATGTACATAATAATGAGCCAGATTACGCAGCGGCTTGACGATTAAATTATCATCCATATTGATTATCCGTGGTGATGAGCGCGAGAACGTTATCACTGTTTAAAAAACGTTTGCTAAGAAGCCATTATGCCAGAGGCAGGAGCCAACCAAAATCAGTTATAAACGCTTTGATTATCTTTGTGGTAAAAATGATGCAACATCAGCCAATTCACTGATTAATGCGCCTTGGTAGTCGTTACGACCACTATGTTTGACCTGATAGAGACAGCGATCAGCGGTGCGAGTGAGCTCCTGACAAGGATAATGTTCAAATAAACGTGTGCTTGCAACACCAATACTGACCGTCAGATACCGTTCAACATTAGAATACAGATGTTCGATTTCACACTCTCTGACTTTATCTAAAACCTGTTGAGCGACCAACGACGCGCCATTAAGGTCAGTTTGTGGCATCAAAATAATAAACTCTTCGCCGCCGTAGCGGGCCACCCAATCACTGCGCCGTTTGGCGACCATTTGTAAAATATTAGCCACTTGTTTGAGCACTTTGTCACCGCACTGATGCCCATAGTTATCGTTATATTGTTTGAAGCTGTCGATATCGAGCATAAGCATTGCCAGAGGATCGCCACTTCGCCGATGAATATTCCATTGCTGAGCGAGCACTTTATCAAAGCTTCGACGGTTGGCAACTTGCGTCAGTCCATCTAAAAAGCTCAGTTTCTCTAACCGTTTCACTGTACATGCTAGCTGATGCTCGCTCTGTTTACGCTCAGAAATATCCCGGCCAATCATCACAATGCCTTGCTCTCCGGTGACATTGTCATGATATGGCGCTTTGCGAATCTCATACCAGCTCTCGCTTTGCTCATCGTCATTGGCCAGTTTCGTTTGCATAAACTCATAACTAATCCCTTTGCCTGTGGCAAAAATTTCCCGATGCTGATCTTGATGAAATTTAGCCCGAACCGCACCAACTAATTCACTTAAGTGCATCCCCGAAAGCTCTGTCTGGGAACTGCCCAATAATCTTGCAAAAGGCCCATTGGCGCCTGTGACAACGCCGTTGGCATCGATAAAACCAATGGGGTCAGGCGAGGCATTAAAAACTGAACGAATTAAATTATTTTGCCGATGGAGTTCTTTTTCAGTGGCAATTCGATGCTGATTTTCTTGCTCTAAGGCTTGGTTAAGTTCATGCCAAAGCGTGACGTCAGCAGAAATATTCATCATTCCTAGGGTGTTTTGCTCGCTATCACACAAAGGATAGCCATTGGTTTCTAATAACTTGCGTTTGCCATCGCCACGAATAATCCACTGACGCAAAGGTTCTGGTTTACCAGCTAAAACCTGCTCGACCAACCGCTGATGCAATTGCATCTCTGAATCGGTAAAAAAATCGTGCAACGCTTTGCCTGTTATATCCTGCGCTTGCAAACCATGATAATTGGCCCAAGCCTGATTACAGCCCAAGATCTGATTGTTGCGGTCGCAAAAGTAAACAAAGTTAGGTAATGAATTAAACGCATCATGCAAGCGTTCAACTTGCGTTTTTAAGCGAACATGCTCAGCCACATTCTCTTGGTCATCGAAACAGTGAATAAACCAAACTTGCTGGCGTAAATAGTGACCACGGCGAGCATACAAGCGTACATTAGATTGCTTTTGGCCAGTTTGAAACGTCCAATTAACGCCACCAGATTTAGATAAACTCTGGCCCAGCAGCTTAATTAAAGAATTTTCCAACGTTTCATTTAGAAGTTGCCAACGATGTTTTTGGCGAATTAACGGTAACATCTCAAATGCCAGAGAATTGGCATAGAGAAACTGTTTCGTATGGGCATTAAAGATGAAAATAGCCCCGGGACCATTTTGGATAAACAACTGCCCCAACAATTGTGGAAATTGGTGGCGCAACGTAAACAAAATTAACAAAATAACGACACAAACAGCCAAAGCACCAGCAACCATCCAGGAAGTTGGGAAGACTACTTGAACTAGCTGATCCATTGAAACATCCTTTTAATGACCAGAGTGTGCCGGCTCACATCACCAACCAATCATGGTTAGTTAACATATTCTCATCGTTTACAATATTCTGCATATCAACGCTTGGATGTGAATAGCTATTTTAGGTGAAATTTTACTCATACTTTGGATACACCCCCACTTCCCTGTTTGCCATTTTCGCTTAAATACTGACAAATAGCAGTCAGCGGAGGCCATTGCCGCTCACACCAATGAGGAGCGAGTAATGTTGGTGCTCGAGCAGTGGCACAAACTCGGTGAAAAACCACATCCCATGGCGTTTTGGCAATGAGCATCGCCGCATTTTTAACATACTCATCAAGCGATAATATAGAGAGCCTTCCCGACTGCCAAGCCTTGGCCATCACACTGCCTTGAACCACCATCAAAGGGTGCAATTTCAACCCGCTCACACCATCATCAAGTACCCGCTGCAAGGTCTGGTTATAATCATCACTGTCTTCTCCAGGCAGACCTAAGATTAAATGGGTGCATACTTTTATTTGATAGCGATGCGCTTTTTCAACAACGCGCTGATAAGCACTGTAATCATGCCCGCGATTAATACGTTTTAAAGTACGATCGTTAGCACTTTGCAGCCCCAACTCCAGCCAAACTTCTTTGCCTTGGCTTTGATAATCGCTTAACAGCTGAAGAACTTTATCGCTGACGCAATCAGGGCGAGTACCGACACAGATACCAACCACTTGCGGCGCATCAAGTGCCTGCTGATATAGCTGATAAAGCTTTTGATATTCACCATAGGTGCTGGTGTAAGCCTGAAAATAGGCCAGATACAAGATGTTTTGGTGCTTCATTTCAGCCTTACGCTGACAAAGCTGCTCCTCAATAGAAAGCTCATCGGGAATATCACCTGCAAATGAATTTACATTGCAAAACGTACATCCGCCCCGCCCAATAGTGCCGTCACGATTAGGACAGGTAAATTGCGCATCAATGGTTAACTTGCGCACCCGCTGCTGATAGCGAGAACGAAGGTCAGATCCGATCGTGTGCACAAAATCAGTTAACTGCACGTGTTTTTCCCTTGCTAATTAATATAAATGCTAGTTTAATCAGCCAAATCATGAAGGGCGCCAGCTCAGATCAAAAACAAATTAAAATAAATTAGAAATAGATATTCTTCAGATAAACTTATCCTTGTGACAGTTCGCTAGCTTTTTGGCTACATCTGGCGCAAAAATCTAAACTTACTCGCCACCGTAGTAGAAAATTCACCTTCTTCATAGAGTTTTTGGTATCACTGCCTCATTTGGCAATTGACCTTAGCGACGTTTCTCGCTAGTTTGGGAGATTCGCCAGAGACCAAATTCGTTAACGGAAACTGGTTTAACGCCTATAACTATAACGCTTAATTCACTCCCTTATCACAACAACAGCAACCATAATTGGGAAGTGCAAGGAGAAGTGTCATGTCTGTTTATGACTCGACCCTGGAAAAAGATAACTGTGGTTTTGGCCTGATCGCCCATATGGAAGGCGAAGCAAGCCATAAATTAGTCCGCGTTGCGATATCTGCTTTAACGCGCATGCAGCATCGTGGAGGGATCTCAGCCGACGGTAAAACCGGTGATGGCTGTGGTCTCTTGATGCAAAAACCAGATGCTTTTTTCCGGGCCATTGCTGAAGAGAAAAAATGGAGTCTTGGCCGTAAGTATGCGGTTGGGATGATCTTTTTAAATACAGATCCAATCCTGGCTGCGAATGCCCGCCAGGTGATAAAAAAAGAACTCGAACAAGAAACGTTAACAGTCCTTGGCTGGCGTGAAGTTCCTGTCGAAGATAGTGTGCTTGGTGATTTAGCTAAATCAAATCGCCCTCAGATTGAACAGGTCTTTATTAATGCCCCAGCAGGATGGGTTGCTAAAGATATTGAACGGCGTCTATATATTGCTCGTCGACGGATTGAAAAGCAGCTAGACCCCGTTGATTCAGAATTTTATATCGCATCACTGTCGACACTGACGACCGTTTATAAAGGTTTATGTATGCCTGCGGATTTAACCCGATTCTATCCGGATCTGGGCGATATTCGTATGCAAAGCAGTATTTGTCTGTTCCATCAGCGCTTCTCAACGAACACTTCACCAAAATGGCCGCTCGCCCAGCCATTTCGCTTTTTAGCACACAATGGTGAAATTAATACGATTACCGGTAACCGCCAGTGGGCCAAAGCGCGCTCTTATAAATTCAGCTCGCCACTATTACCGGATCTGCAAAGCGCAGCACCATTTGTAAATACTGAAGGTTCTGACTCATCATCACTGGATAACATGCTTGAGCTGTTTTTAGCCGGCGGGATGGACCTCTTTAGGGCTTTTCGTCTGTTGATTCCACCTGCATGGCAACACCATCCGGATATGGACGATGATCTCAAAGCCTTCTATGACTTTAACTCCATGCATATGGAACCATGGGATGGCCCTGCGGGGATTGTCATGAGCGATGGTCGTTTTGCAGCCTGCGGCCTCGACCGTAATGGCCTGCGTCCAGCGCGTTATGTCATCACCAATGACAACCTCATAACCTTAGCGTCAGAAGTTGGGATTTGGGATTACTCCCCAGATGAAGTTCTGGAAAAAGGTCGTGTTGGACCTGGTGAATTGTTGGTTATCGATACTTATACCAGCAAGCTTTGGACCTCGTTTGCAATTGATCAGGATTTAAAAGCTCGCCACCCTTACCGTCAGTGGATTAACGAGAACTTCCACCGCATCAAACCGTTTGAAGAACTTGATGACGAGCATGTTGGCAATCGCAACTTTAGCGATGCAGAGCTGTTGGTCTATCAAAAACAATTTGGTTACAGCAAAGAAGAGCTCGAACAAGTGCTAGGAGTGCTTGGCGAAAATGGCCAAGAAGCCGTTGGCTCTATGGGTGATGATACGCCAATGGCAGTATTATCCAGCCAAAGCCGAAACTTCTATGATTACTTCCGGCAGAAATTTGCTCAGGTCACCAACCCGCCTATCGATCCACTGCGTGAATCGCATGTGATGTCATTGGCCACCTGTATTGGCCGTGAGCAAAACGTTTTTCGAGAAACAACTGGTCACGCGGCTCGTTATACATTTAACTCACCGATTTTGGTCTATAGCGATCTTCGCCAATTGCTTGAGCTTGATGAAGAGCATTACCGCTCCAGCATCATCAGCCTTAATTATCAGCCAAGTGAAGGCCTTGAAGCGGCTATTCAACGGGTCTGTAATGAAGCGGTAACCGCCGCTCGCATGGGCACGGTGTTAATTGTTTTATCCGATCGCCATCTGAGCAAAGATACTTTGCCAATTCCAGCGGCGATGGCAGTGGGCGCGGTGCAAAATGCATTGCTAGAAAATCAGCTACGTTGTGATGCAAACATTCTGGTCGAAACAGCATCGGCTCGTGACCCGCACCATTTTGCAGTGCTGATTGGCTTTGGCGCAACGGCTGTTTATCCATATCTGGCTTATGAATCACTGGCTCGGTTGGTTGAAAACGGTACGATTGACCACGATTTGCGCACAGCGATTCAAAATTATCGCCATGGCATTAATAAAGGCCTTTATAAAATCATGTCCAAAATGGGCATCGCAACGGTTGCAAGTTATCGCTGTTCACAGCTGTTTGAAGCCGTGGGTCTGAATGAATCAGTCGTTGATCTTTGCTTTAACGGCGTGGCGAGTCGAATTAGCGGCGCTGATTTTGACGATATTCAACAAGACCAGTTGAATTTATCGCGCCAGGCTTGGCTCAAACGCCGCAAACTTCCGGCCGGTGGTCTGCTTAAATATGTCTATGGCGGTGAGTATCACGCTTATAACCCAGACATCGTTAAAACACTGCAGGCAGCTACACGCAGTGGTGACTATACCCAATACAAAGCATTTGCCAAACTGGTGAATGAGCGCCCGGTAGCCACTCTTCGCGATCTGCTCAAACTCACGCCGCCAGAACAAGGCATTGCGTTAGATGATGTGGAACCTGCTAGTGCACTATTTCCTCGTTTTGATACCGCCGCGATGTCTATCGGCGCACTTGGCCGAGAAGCTCACGAAACATTAGCGATAGCGATGAACCGGTTGGGCGGACAATCAAACTCTGGTGAAGGTGGTGAAGATCCAAATCGCTTTAATAGTGATCGTAACTCTAAAATTAAGCAGATTGCATCTGGCCGCTTTGGCGTAACGCCTCATTACCTGATGAATGCGAGCGTGATTCAGATTAAAGTCGCTCAAGGCGCTAAACCAGGTGAAGGTGGTCAGCTGCCAGGTCATAAAGTGAGTGTTGAAATTGCCAAATTACGCTTTGCCGTACCAGGGGTTACACTGATTTCACCACCGCCGCACCACGATATCTATTCGATTGAAGATTTAGCGCAGCTGATTTTTGATTTAAAACAGATTAATCCAAGTGCACTCATCTCGGTGAAACTGGTGTCTGAACCAGGTGTTGGCACGATTGCCACAGGTGTTGCAAAAGCCTATGCTGACCTTATTACAATTTCTGGTTATGACGGTGGCACAGGGGCAAGCCCATTAACATCGGTTAAATATGCGGGAAGTCCGTGGGAGCTAGGCCTTGCTGAAACCCAGCAAGCACTGGTTGAAAATGGTCTTCGCCATAAAATCCGCTTGCAAGTTGATGGCGGTCTAAAAACTGGATTAGATGTTGTAAAAGCGGCAATTTTAGGAGCTGAAAGCTTTGGTTTCGGCACTGGACCAATGGTGGTCTTAGGCTGTAAATACCTTAGAATTTGTCACTTAAATAACTGTGCAACTGGCGTTGCGACCCAAGATGAAACACTGCGTCGTAAACACTTTGCCGGTGAAGCAGAAATGGTAATGAACTACTTCCGCTTCTTAGCACAGGAAGTTCGCGAACTACTCGCTCTTTGTGGCGTCAGCAAACTAACTGACCTGATTGGCCGAACTGAGTTGCTCAGCGCCATTGAAGGTTACACCAGCAAACAAAGCAAACTGGATTTAAGCGGGATTTTATACAAACCAAAATCACCGCATAACGAAGGATTGTTCTGTCAGACATCAAACCCAACCTTTGATAACGGCCCTCTCAATCAAAAAATTGTGGCTGATGCTAAAGCTGCCGTAGAAAATAAAACCGGTGCATCACTGCGCTATGAAATTCGCAACACTGACCGTTCAGTTGGCGCAGCGCTCTCTGGCATGGTTGCGAAAAAATACGGTAACCAAGGGATGGCCAGCGACCCAATTGAGATTAATTTCGATGGAACCGCGGGCCAAAGCTTTGGGGTTTGGAATGCAGGCGGTGTGAATATGATTCTCACTGGGGATGCTAACGACTACGTTGGTAAAGGAATGACTGGCGGTAAACTGGTTATTCGACCTCATATTGGCGTTGCATTCCAATCTCATCTGGCAACCATTGCCGGGAATACTTGCCTATATGGTGCAACTGGCGGCAAACTTTACGCAGCCGGACGAGTTGGTGAGCGATTTGGCGTTCGTAACTCTGGGGCTCATGCTGTCGTTGAAGGGCTTGGAGATAATGGTTGTGAATATATGACAGGGGGAATTGTCACTGTTCTAGGTCGTACGGGGGTTAACTTCGCAGCTGGGATGACGGGTGGTTTTGCCTACGTCTTAGATGAAACAGGTGATTTTGATCATCGCACCAATACCGATATGGTTGAACTTATCGATATCAGTGAGCTGGCCATTCACCAAGAGCATCTGCGTGGCATTATTAACCAGCACTGGCACGAAACAAACAGCCCGCGCGCTGAAGCGATTTTAGCTGATTTTGAGCATTACTTACCAATGTTCAAATTGGTTAAACCGAAATCTTCGGATGTGAAGTCACTGCTTGGTCATACCAGCCAGTCAGCGGCCGAACTTCGGATCCAGGCGCAATAAAGAACAGAGGACAAACATCAGATGAGTAAAAATGTGTTTCAATTTGTTGATGTTGAGCGTATTGATCCGCCGAAAAAACCAATTCCGGTGCGACGTCAGCAGTTTATTGAAATTTATGAACCCTTTAATGACAATCAAGCCCAGCAACAAGCTGACCGTTGTTTGTCATGTGGTAACCCTTATTGTGAATGGAAATGTCCCGTTCACAACTATATTCCGAACTGGCTAAAATTAGCCAATGAAGGACGGATTTTAGAAGCGGTTGAATTGTGCCATGAAACCAACAGCCTGCCAGAAGTATGCGGACGCGTCTGTCCGCAAGATCGTCTGTGTGAAGGCTCTTGTACGTTAAATGATGGTTTTGGTGCGGTAACTATTGGTAATGTTGAAAAATACATCACCGATAAAGCATTCGCGATGGGTTGGAAACCCGATCTGTCCGATGTCGAGCAAACTGATAAACGAGTGGCTGTTATTGGCGCGGGACCTGCTGGCCTTGCATGCGCTGATATTCTCGCGCGTAATGGTGTCAAAGCCGTTGTTTATGACCGTCATCCACAAATTGGTGGACTACTCACCTTTGGGATCCCGGCCTTTAAGCTTGATAAATCAGTGATGCAGCGCCGCCGAGAAATTTTTGAAGGGATGGGCATTGAGTTTCGCCTCTCAACTGAGATTGGCAAAGACATTCAGTTTGATGAACTCACTGAGCAGTATGACGCCGTATTTGTTGGCGTTGGTACCTATCAGTACATTCGCGGTGGGTTGCTTAATGAAGATGCCAAAGGCGTCTATGACGCACTGCCATTTTTGATTGCCAATACCAACCACCTGCTTAATTTCGATAGTGAACAATATCCATACACTGATTTTGCAGATAAAACCGTTGTTGTTCTAGGCGGTGGGGATACAGCAATGGACTGTGTTCGCACAGCCGTGCGCCAAGGTGCTCGTAAGGTCTATTGTGCTTATCGCCGTGATGAAGCCAACATGCCGGGTTCTCGACGGGAAGTAAAAAATGCCAAAGAAGAAGGCGTTGAATTTCTCTGGAACCTGCAACCTTTGGCTATCAATACAACCGATGATCAAGTTAGCTCGATTGAAGTGGTTAAAACTGAATTAGGTGAACCAGACAGCAATGGCCGTCGCCGTCCACAGCCTATTGAAGGTAGTGAATACGCGCTTGAGTGCGATGCTGTCGTCATGGCATTTGGTTTTAAACCAGATCCAAAATCATGGTTAACTGATTCAGGCGTTCAAACTGATGAGCGCGGCCGAATTAAGGCTCCTGAACAAGGCGATTTTGCCTATCAGACAAGCAACAGCAAAATATTTGCTGGCGGTGATGCAGTTAGAGGATCTGATTTGGTAGTCACAGCCATTGCTGAAGGGCGTAAAGCTGCTGAAGGTATTTTAGATTATCTCGAAGTCTAAAAATTTTTTTTGTAAGTTTTAAAGCTAATCATATAGCCCTGCTTGCAGGGCTTTTTTATGCTGACAAAACAGCTATCAATGCCCTCACCCTTACAATTAGAAATTCATAACTGTATGTCTTTATATGCAAAATATGCTGCAGCGACGATACACCGTGTTATTCTTAATGGATGAATCAATACGATCCATTTTTAGAAAAACGGCAATGCATCGCGGACGCGTTAGCCAGACTAAATATAACCTATCAATGTTATGAGCATCCGCCATTAGACAATTGCCATCGAGCTGATGAGCTTGCTTTAGTGCGCTCAGGGCAGCGAATAAAGACGCTTTTTTTACAAGATAATCCCGGTAAGCGTCATTTTTTACTGGTTGTTCCAGCGCATACTCAAGTCAACTTAAAACAGCTTGCCAGTGACAACCAGACCAAGCGCCTTGGTTTTGCCTCAGCGCGTAGATTGCAAAAATATCTTAACTTAACGCCGGGGAGTGTCTCGCCATTAGGGTTAATTTTTGATAAAGATCAGAAGGTTGAATTATGGATTGAACAAAATCTATGGCATGATGCCAAAGCCTTACAATGTCACCCAGGGGATAATCGGCAAACTTGGGTGATAGATAAGAGCGATTTAGAGCGCTTTTTTCATTGGACCGAACACTTATTCACACTCGTAACGCTAACCGAGTGATAAAAGGAGATTAGCTAGCATGGTGCCATGGCCACTATGGGAAAAACTAGCCACTGCCCCTTGGCTATCCGTCAACGCCCCCGAGCAATTTGTGCAATGGCTGAACCACTTACTCATGCTCGTGCCTTTTTGGGCTATTATCGCTGTGGCACTGGTGATTAGTTTAGCTCGCAAACGCCCTCTTTCAGCAGTTGCGGCCATCATTATTCCTTTTATTGCCTATGGATTAGATCTTTGGGGATTGTTCATTGAACAGTTAGGTTGGTGGTTTATGATTTGGCTGGCCAGTTTTGCTCTGTGCCGGGCTTTAACACACTATTTAATGCTAAGTACCACTTGCTTAAAAATTGCCAATCGCTGCCATTTTTACTGGCCACTTTATGTCGGCCTCTGCTCTGTTGTGATATTTCATCCTAGCTGGTTAGTTGGGCTCATCAGTGCATTCATCGCCCTGATCCCCGCTTTTATTTGCCAAAGACTCAAATTATTTGCCCAGTTACCCAACAAACCGTTGGAACAGGCTCAAATGCTTGGAGCCAATAGAAGTCAGCGGATGCAATGGGTCGCCAAACGTTGGTTAACCCCTCGGCTCAACAGCTGGCGAGCAGGAACACTGCAACTGAGCCTGCTCTATTGTGCTTTTGCCGGGATCATTGGCTTACCTGGACTGGGGCAACATTTTTATCAAGGATTAACCCAAGGGCAACTCGTGGGTGTGGCCCAATCCATTGCAACATTAGTGTTAGTACAACTGCTATTATGGAGCATCGATAATGCTCATAAAGAGGTCTTATGAGTCAAATTCAGATATCTAACTTCGCATTAGCAGAAAAGTTTAAGACCTTAGTCGAGCTGACTATTGGCGGTGGCCAACTGGTTGCCTGTTATGGCGACATTGGTTCTGGCAGCGAGGAGATGCTCAAAGTCTTGTTCGGAGAAAAAAGCCCTCTACAAGGGAAAGTTCGCTACAACGGCGAACCTATTCCTCAGCAAGCCAATGCACTTGAGCAATGGCGCCATAAAGGGGTAATGCTGATCTCATGGCGGCTACCGTTACTCGAATGGCTAAGCGTTAATGATAATCTTTTGTTTGTCTTACAAGTTCGTGGTTACTCGGTGCGCAAAGCCCAAGAGCGAATTCAACAAGCTCTTGAAGAAGATAACCTGCTCGAGCACTTAGATAAAACGCCGCAACAGCTGAACCATGCCCAACACATTCAACTGCTTTTGTGGCGCGCTTATCTATGTCAGCCTGAATTACTACTTATCGACTCCTTACTCAATGAATTGCCTAAGCCTTTACAAGAAAAATGGCATTCGCGTTTGCATCAGCTCTGTCAAAGCCGCCAAAGCATTGTAGTCATTCATACCACTCATTTGGCAAGCTTATGCCATCAAGCGGATTATTTATTGCTATTTGAAAAGGGTAACTGCACCACGCACGGAACTCCGGCTAAATTACTGGTTGAGGATAACTTACCGGCCCTTCGCAAACTGGTGGCTAACATCAATCCACTGCAAGCATTAACCGCTGGTCAGTTGGCTAAATGGCCAACACTAACGCTAGATATTCATACCCTGCCCGATAGCGCCTTAAAAGCGATGCAACAGGCTCGCAGTAGTTATGCTTACCTACTCGATGGGAAAAAGCTTGTCGGCGGATTATCGCTCTATCAGGTTAACCGAGCACTACAGCAAAAAAGTGCCCAGTTGAATGAGTTTTTAGATCTATTGCCCACTATCACCGATGAGCGCCCATTTAGTGAAGTGATAGCTGAAGGCCCAGCTAAACAACGCGATCTTGCAGTCATTGACGCCAAGGGCAAATACTTGGGCCAACTGCGACATAAACAAGTCTTAGCAAGCCTGCATGACTTGCTCAACAATGCCATGAACGAAGCGCCACAGAGTTAAAGTAAAAAAGCCTGCAATCGCAGGCTTTTCAAGTTATGACGGCTCTCAATCGGCTAACTTTTAGCCATTACCGCCAATAATTTTTCAACATTTTTCTTAAATTCAGGCATATCTTTGCGTGAAACTGCCGCCGCCATTGGGATCTTAGCGCTCATCGGATTGACCGGGCGATTATTGATCCGAAACTCATAATGCAGATGAGGCCCAGTAACACGCCCAGTGGACCCCGATAAGGCAATCACCTGTCCACGTTTGACTGGCTGACCGCGGTGCACATAAGATTTGCTCAAATGCAGATAGCGCGTGATGTAAGTGCTGCCATGGCGAATCACAATGTACAACCCAGCATATGGATGACGAATCACCCGCGTTACTACGCCATCGCCCGTTGCCATAATTTTAGTGCCGACAGGGCAGGCAAAGTCAGTGCCATAATGAGGCATAATCCGCCCAGTAACCGGGTGACGCCGGTGCAGATTAAATGGTGAACTAATGCGATAATGACGCTTGGTCGGATAACGCAAAAATGCTCGTGTCAGGCTTTGGCCTTTTTCATCATAATATTTACCATTATCAAACAAAAACGCATTAAAATGGCGTCCCTGATTGATAATTTGCACCGCTAATAAATTATTCTCACCGGTAGATTGGCCTTTAACAAACTGATCTTCAATGACAACTTTAAATGGGTCACCAGAGCGAAGTTCTCGACTAAAGTTGATTTTGTCTTTAAACATTTGGCCAATTTGCTCAATCTGTGCTGGTGTTAAACCCAGTTTTCGCGCAGATAAATAAAGGCTCCCTTTAATCTCACCACTAACGACACGCTGCTTCCAGACGCCTTCTAAACGAATGACTTTTGAGTCGTAACTACCATCTTCAAGTAAATTAAAATCAACGTAATAACCAGGGTTAAAATACACCTGAAAGCGAGTTAAATTATTTTGATCCCGCCAAAAACGCAGCTTATCGCCAGGATTTAATGTATCCAGAGCCTGAGTTTGGTCACTTTCTAAGATGTTACGCATCTGCGTTTGACTGAGCCCAAGCTTTGCAAAAATCCCGCCCAAGGTATCACCACTGACAATGGTATATTCACTGTCTGGCACCTGAGCATCACTTGCTGGCTTCATTTCTGGGCTATTAGAGACAAAATCATCACTTGAACTGTCGGCCTGTTCACCATGAGGCAAGTTGACCTCGCCCGAGAGATTTGAAGATGGGGACCAACACAAAGCAACGATAACGATAACGACTAGTGAAAATAACACTCGCCGATGTCGTTTCGGTAATTGCCGCCAGCGAGATAAAATTTGGTTAAACTTCTTTAAAGGCATATAACTTCTTACTCAATTAGACCTTATATCAGAGTATTGGCTTGTTTTAGCATTGAATAGACGAGTTTGAATATAGAGACCATTCGATACGAGTTTATACTGAAACTTAGCGAATCTGTGACACTCGTATGCAAAAATTTTACCTGTGACACAAAGATTCAAGCATCATCACAATCACTTTATGACTCTCAATTATCTTAGCAGCTTCACTTAGCATCGTCTCAGCTAGCGTACAAACCAACCGTAAATTTTGTTCTCAATCTACAGGATGTGATTGTTTGATGATAGAGATGACTCTTGGCAATGCTGACAGATCCCATGCAGTTCAATTGCATGATGAATCAGATGAAACCCATGTTCTTTAGCACTCTCATTTAAGTGAGCTTGCATGTGTTCACTCAATGGGATCTCTTCGACTTGCCCACAAACCTGACACACCAGCAACTGCGGTTGATGGGGACTATCAAGATGAGAGCAAACCAAAAATTGATTCGTTGATTCAATCGAATGAACCAGTTGGGCATCTTGTAGAAATTTGAGAGCTCGATAAATCGTTGGCGGTTTAACCGATGGTTGTTTCGCGCGCATCGCATCCAGAATGTCATAAGCACTCATCGGCATATGACTATCGACTAAAATAGCCAAAACATCACGCCGATTTGGCGTTAAACGCTGTCGATTCTGTTCACAATAACGTTCGGCACTTTGCACTAAATGGGCTAATGGCTGCTGCATAAACTTACCGCTGTTCGATTAATAGGCCGTTATATTATTACAGTGTTCATTAAATGAGTAGTCTGATTACTCGCACAATCGTGATTTTTAGTGTTAAGCACCATTTAAAACCATAGAATAAGACAAAACTGGTTGAAACATAGACAAACGAACAAAATCAGTAAAAATAGGGTTGACTTCAATCTGCAAAAAACGTTTAATAGCGACCCGTCGCCCAGATAGCTCAGTCGGTAGAGCAGAGGATTGAAAATCCTCGTGTCGGTGGTTCGATTCCGCCTCTGGGCACCAAAATTCCTCCTTAGCTCAGTTGGTAGAGCGACGGACTGTTAATCCGCAGGTCGCTGGTTCGAGCCCAGCAGGAGGAGCCAGATTCAGAAAGCCCGCTTTTTAAGCGGGCTTTCGTCGTTTTAAGTGTTTGTAAAACACCAAGCATGGAAGAGCAAGCAACTCCCTGCTAAAATTCCAGCAACCATTTTCCTTTTCTCAAGAGATATTTATGACAATCGCCATCATCGGAGCAATGGAGCAAGAAGTCACTGCTCTTCGCAATAAGCTGACCAATTTAGATACCTATACTTTTGCTGGCTGTGAATTCTACGCCGGCCAACTCAATGGCCATGATGTTGTCATTACTCGCTCAGGAATTGGTAAAGTCGCGGCGGCTATCGCCACTAGTGTTGTTCTGCAGCGCTATCAACCAAGTGCTGTTATCAACACCGGTTCTGCGGGTGGTTTTAATCCTAAATTGCATGTCGGCGATGTGGTTATTTCAAGTGAACTGGCTTATCACGATGTGGACGTCACCGCTTTTGGCTATGAAATCGGCCAGCTTCCAGCCAACCCACCGCGCTATCAAGCTGACTCAGCTCTAATCAATGCTGCAGAGCGCGCTGCAAGCAAAGTAAGCGATCATCAAATTGTCAAAGGGCTGATTACCAGCGGTGATATTTTTATGTGTCAGCCGGAGCGAATTCAACAGGCTCGGGATAATTTCCCTGGCATGGAAGCCGTTGAAATGGAAGGCGCGGCAATTGCGCAAGTTTGTCACCTTGCAAAAGTTCCATTTGTTGTGATTCGAGCACTATCTGACATCGCAGGCAAAGAATCGCCACAATCGTTTGATGAATTTTTGGAAACGGCTGCTGAAAACTCAACCGCACTGGTTGAAGCATTGCTTGACGAGCTCAACTAATGAACGAGCAATGGCTAAGCGTCGTCGCTCTTTTTCTTCCCATTGGCGCAGCCGTTGCAGAATGGTTGCTAGGTCCTTCACAGGCTTGGCATCCTCTTCATTATTTTCAAGTATTTGCCAAAGCCCTATCGGCCCGAGTTAATCGCGCCGAAAACGGCCTCAAACAGCAACAATTAGCGGGTTCAATCGCCATGTGGCTGTTGATAGCCGTCATTTTGCTCATCTACTGGGGGTTATCAGTATTAGCTGATATGCCGCTGTTATTAGATATTGTCATTCTGTTTTTCTTGCTCACATGGCGCCCGGTGATGCACGATCTCAAACAGGTGAGCGAGAAACTGCAAAATGGTCAAGAACCGTTAGCGCGGATGCAGCTAGCAAATTGGGTTCTGCGTGATACCCACCAACTTTCGCAAGCGCAAATTACAGCAGCGGCTAGTGAATCACTGATTATTCGCCTCGCCCACGGTTGGTTTGCAACGCTTTTCTGGTATGCATTATTGGGCATTTATGGAGCACTATTTTACCGCATCATCGAACTACTACACCAAACCTGGAGCCGCAAAATAGCGGATTATCAGCAATTTGGTAAAAGTGCTGACCAGCTTCATCAATTGCTATGTTATTTACCGGATCTTTTACTCGCTTGGCTCATGTGCTTGATTGGCTCGCCTGGGAAAAACTGGCGCCAGTATCAATTAGGTTTTCGCTGGCCAAGAACCCCTAGTGGTCGCCTGATTGGAGTGACCTCCAGTTGGCTAAATGCCCAATTAGGTGGACAACGCTATTATCAAGGGCTCGTCAGTTCCTTTGCCTTATTCGGCCCTAAAAATCAGGCCGCATTAACCAGCGATTTTAAACAGCTGTGTATCCGCTGTTATCTAGTTGCGGGTTACTATCTTGTCCTTGTTGTTTATCCATTATTATTATGTCGCTACATCATCACCGGTTTATAAACGCTACGTTATTCGCTCTGTTATTGATGGGCTCACATCAGGTTCAGGCAGATTCTGAGCGAATTATTAGTCTTGCCCCAAATTTGACTGAATTTGTCTATGCGTTGGGAGCAGGCTCTGACTTAGTGGGAGTTATTGCCCATAGTGATTATCCACTTCAGGCTCAACACAAACCAGTTATTGGCGACTATCAACATCTTGATATAGAAAAAATTCTCGCTTTGAAACCAACCGTTATTTTAAGCTGGGCAGCTGGCAATCCGCCGCAACAATTAGCAACGCTGCGCCAATTTCATATCCCAATTGTGGATGTATCACCGCAACATATTGCCCAGCTACCAGAGATTACTAAAAAAATTGGCCGAGCTATTTCAAGAGAACAGCAGGCGCACAAACTTGCCCAGCAAGAGCAAGCTCAACTGGATAACTTTGCCAAAAACTATGCAGGGAAAACCAAAGTAAGAGTGTTTTATCAGATTTGGCATCATCCGTTTATCACCATTTCGAAGAAAAGTTGGCTTAATGATGCGCTAACGCTTTGCGGGGCGAGTAATGTATTTGCCGATGCAGCAACGGCCTATCCCCAGGTGAATTTAGAGCAGATTTTATCAACGCGACCTCAGGCCATTTTATTATCGAGCAACAACCCACAAGGTGCAAAAATCTGGCAACAATGGCATACGCCAGCTAAACATCATCTGATTCAATTAAACCCAGACTGGATGAGCCGCTTTGGGCCGCGTTTAGTCAAAGGCATTGGGCAACTGTGCCAACAACTCAATGCTCTAAGAGCGAGCGAAAAAATTGCTCACTCACAAAATGGCTTCTAAATAGAAGCCATTTAATTTAAAGCCTATTTGAAATAGTTCATAGATTTGAGCGCGTTAACCGTCTGTAGAACGAGTCAAATTTTCCCAACGGTTAATATCTTCACTGAAGCTTGCTAAATGCTCTCTGACTAAACCTAATGCATCAGAACCAAGCAACAAATGCGCAGGAGGCGTTTCGCTTTGGATTAGCTCTAACATTGCTTGCGCCGCTTTAATTGGGTCCCCTAGTTGTTGACCATGTTTAACCTCTCGAGCCTCTCGAATAGGGCCGAAACTATCATCATAATCAGCAATAGAACGAGCTGTTCTGCACATTGAACGTCCGGCCCAATCAGTCCGAAAAGATCCCGGCGCCACAGAGCTCACAAAGACATTAAAAGGCTTAAGCTCTTTGCTAAGCGCCTCTGATATTCCAACCAACGCAAACTTACTACCGCAATAGTCGGTAATTCCAGGCATCGTAATGTACCCACCCATTGAGGTGATATTTAAGATATGCCCTTTTCTACGTTGACGCATAAATGGGATTACAGCCTTCATCATGGCAACTGCCCCGAATACGTTAACATCAAACTGATGTCTGATCTCCTGCATTGATGACTCTTCCATCACCCCTTCATGGCCGAATCCAGCATTGTTTACCAACACGTCAATCGGACCAACAGATGACTCTATCTCAGCAATGACTTCGCTCATGTCATCGCTTTGGGTGACGTCGAGGATTCGGCCAATTGCTCTTTCTTTATCAAGCGCTTCAAAGGCTTGTAAATCAGATTCGCGGCGCACTGTCCCTATCACGGTATTTCCACTTTTAAGCGCTTGCTGCGCTAAAGCTTGCCCAAAACCACTACTAACACCGGTGATTAAAATAGTTTTATTCATTGACATTATGTCACTCCTAGAAAATCAAGAAGTGACATAATATTATTATAAATAGTGGTAAATTAGGCCTGATATTCTAAAATAATTGCCTAATTTTATGATTTTGGATAAACAGTCAAAATAATCAGGAGACGTCATGGCTCAAGAGACCTCGCGCGAGGAACAGATTGTAAGCTTATTTAAAGCTCTAGCACCAACGCAGGGCTACAATCTGACACCTCTAAAAGATGTTCGGTTATTACGCTCTGATCAAAATTTATCTCAAACCCCAGTGTTGTATGACCCAGGAATCGTCATTGTCTGCCAAGGCTGTAAAAAAGGATACTTTGGCGACAAGTGTTATATCTATGATGCCCAGCAATATTTGGCTGTTTCAGTACCCGTGCCTTTTACAATGCAAACAATCGCAAGTAAAGAACAGCCACTGCTCGCGATTTATATCCACCTTGATTTTGAGCTCGCGTCTAAAATGCTTTTACAAATGCAAGAGCATGGTTTCACGCTTCCCAAAGAAGCGCCACAAAGTATGATGTCTACACCAATGGATGATGCTTTAAAAGCATCCGTTTTACGCTTTTTACAAGTTCTTAGTCGGCCACTTGAGGCTGCGGTGTTAGGCCAAACATTATTACAAGAGCTTTATTTTCATTTCTTAAGTAAAGAACAGGGAAATGTCATTTGCTCGGCGTTATCCATGCAAGGGCCATTTGCTAAGATCAACTCGGTGCTTAAATATATTCACAATCACTATAAACAACCATTAACTTTGCCCGAGCTTGCCAACTCAGTCAGTATGAGCGTTCCAACGTTTCATAGCCATTTTAAGGCCATAACAGCCTTGCCACCGATGCAATACGTCAAATCCGTTCGGCTACATCAAGCAAGAATGCTGATGGCTCGACAATCGATGACAGCCGTCAGCGCCAGTTATGCGGTTGGCTATGAGAGTCCATCACAGTTTAATCGTGAATTTAAACGACTATTTGGCTTGCCACCTGCAGAAGAAGTAAAACGCATGAAAGCGCATTTTGCAATTCCACCCGCTCAAGCGATCAATGACTATGTGTCATCCCACTAAATAACAGCGGTAAAATGCTCTAACTTGATGCAATCATCTTAAATTAAGGGCTTGAGTGAATTCTACTTTCGGTACTGACATTAAGCTGAGCATAAGCGCCATGACAAAGCCCAATTAGGAACAGAGCAAGTTAGGAGCTAAATGCCCGATATCGACATCATAGATAACTGGAATTTAGAGAATCAGTCACAGCAAGTAATGAAGAGCGATATTTCATCGTTAGCCTCTAATATTTTAGGAGAACCTATAACTATGTGGCAGATACTTCAATCTCTTTAAGCGATGCTTGGCCTTGGCGCAAAACACGCATGCCTAAAATAGCCGCAAATACCACCACAAACCCGGCTAAAACAGGCACACAAAACCCGGCGCGAGCGCCAAATGAGTCAATCACGCGGCCACTTAGCATTCCACCTAAAGCAACACCGCAACCAAGGCCAGTTGAAACCCAAGTAATTCCTTCAGTGAGTTTTGATGATGGCAAAATTAAACTGCATAGACTCATCACAATCACCACCGTAGGGGCAAAGGACATCCCAGCAATAAATGCCGCCCCCGTCATTATCATAACATTAGGGGAAATCGCAGGCAGTATAATAGTTACTGATGTTGCGATAGCACTGATAAGCAGTTGGTTTTCCATGGGAATTTTCACCCTCACCAGTCCGAACACTAATCCTGCGACCATTGAGCCAAACGCATAGGCAGCTAAAATAAAACTTGCAGCTTGAGCTATGTGCTGGGCTTTGGCAAAAGCAACTACGACGACATCAACGGAGCCACCAATCGTTCCCATCGCGATAAAAGAGAGCAAAATTAAGCGGATGCTTGGAATCGCCAACGCTGAGCCCTTTTGATAGGGCGCATTTTTATTAACTCGCGGCTCACTTTTGCGCTGACACAAGAAAACAGTAAGTCCAAAAATTAGAATAACCACCGCCAACAAAGGTCCTGCTTCGGCAAATAAACTCGTGCTAAGACCAATGGCTAATGTCGGACCAATGACATAGGCCGCTTCGGTTAAAACCGAATCCAATGAAAACGCAGTATGTAGCATTGAACGACCACGAAACAATTCTGCCCAACGCGCACGTGCCATTGCCGACATATTTGGCATTGTTCCACTAAGGGCTGCAAAAATAAAATACCATGGCAGAGCTGCATTCAAATGAACACAACCAAGCAATATGAGCAACATTATCAGGCTAAAGGCGGTGACAAACGGTAAAACACGGCTTTGCCCAAGACGGTCAACTAGTTTAGAAATTTGAGGACTTAAAAATGCGTTAACCAGGGTATAAGTCGCTGCAACACCACCAGCTAACCAATAAAGTTTTTGATGCTGCACCAGCATCGTGATAAGACCTATACTGACCATCGCTTGAGGGAGCTTGATAAAAAAGCTGGTTATCATCAACGCAACAGCGCCAGGATTTGCCAACATATGGCGATACGGATTTGCCATGGACCATTTACATTAGAATCAACGAAGACTCAATAATGCACATAATCAGTGAGGTTTTTCAATATATTTACTGATTATTCATGATGTTAAGTTGATTTAAAAACAACTCATGAGATGGCGATAATAAATTGCAGATAAAAAAAGACCCCGCTGAAGCCAACGGGGTGAGAGCAAAAGGAGAAGCGAGAACACTTCTTTAGTAGAACCATGTCATTTCTCATCGAAACACTCAATGAGCGTTAACTAAAAGAAACGGTGGATGTTGAGTCCACGCTATAACATATGAAAATCTCATACCAAGATTTTAAAAATTTCATAAAAAAATAAGATAAAAGTTTTAAATTCTGAATTTAATGTTTATATGAGTTTAAATATCTATATAAAAATATATAAAAAATAGAATTTAGGATGATTCACTCACGCAAAAATACTCGCAGGATGAAATACCCTCAGAGCCACAATCATTCGAACTTTAAATGGTGACAGCTTATCGTGCCCCGAAGATACTCATTTGCACTAAAACAGCACAGCACCGAATCATTCGGTGCATGTCTGTGTGAGTTTATAAAAGAAGATGATTAGATAGAAAATGAAGAGCCACAACCACAGGTGGTCTTGGCATTAGGGTTATTCACTAAAAACCGAGAACCTTCCAGCCCTTCGGTATAATCAACAATACCGCCAACTAAAAACTGCAAGCTCATTGAATCAACAACCATCGATACGCCGTCATTATCGACTTTAGTATCGCCTTCATTGACCTTTTCATCGAAGGTAAAGCCATAGGAGAACCCAGAGCATCCGCCCCCAGTGACATAAACCCGCAATTTTAGATTTGGATTTTCTTCTTCCGAAATCAGCGCTTTGACTTTAGCAGCTGCCGCATCAGTAAACTGAATCGGAACAGGCATAGAATCAGACACGTTTATTACCTCAAACTTTGTAGATGAATAAATTATCCAATACCTGAGTAAAGAGTTCAAGTATTACCATCGGGATTAAAACAGGTATATATAATGAATCATTTTATAGCAGTTCGTTTAGCGTATATGCAAAGTTTGCTATGATATGCGGTTATTCAATTCACTAATTTTACGGGCAAGGATCTCGCTTATGTCTCGTTCAGATGAACTATTTCAACAAGCCCTCAAGGCTATTCCCGGGGGCGTAAACTCGCCAGTTCGTGCATTTAAGAGTGTAGGCGGTTCGCCACTTTTTATTGACCGTGCTGACGGCGCGTATATCTATGATGTTGATGGCAAGGCTTACATCGATTATGTAGGCTCTTGGGGACCGATGATCATGGGACATAACCATCCAGCGATTCGCCAAGCGGTGATTGATGCCGTAAGCCATGGCTTGAGCTTCGGAGCACCGACCGCGATTGAAACAACGGTCGCTGAGCAAATTCACGCACTGATGCCTTCGATGGAAAAAGTGCGCATGGTCAACTCAGGCACAGAAGCCACCATGAGTGCTATCCGCTTGGCTCGTGGCTACACGAATCGTGACAAATTCATTAAGTTTGAAGGTTGCTACCACGGTCATGCTGACACACTTCTGGTTAAAGCCGGCTCTGGAGCACTGACCTTAGGCGAACCTGACTCACCTGGAGTACCCGCTGATTTTGCACGGCACACCTTAACTGCCACTTATAACGATCTGGATTCAGTTAAAACTTTGTTTGAGCAAAACCCAGGACAAGTTGCCGCAATTATTGTCGAACCAGTCGCTGGTAATATGAACTGTATCTTACCGCAACCAGAATTCTTACCGGGGCTTCGCGCTTTGTGCGATCAATATGGCAGTTTATTAATTATTGATGAAGTCATGACCGGTTTTCGTGTGGCTCGAGGCGGTGCTCAGGAATATTACAACGTCGCCCCTGATTTAACGACATTGGGTAAAATCATCGGTGGTGGGATGCCAGTCGGTGCATTTGGTGGACGCAGCGATGTGATGGATTATCTTGCCCCAATTGGGCCGGTTTATCAGGCTGGGACATTATCAGGAAATCCAGTTGCCATGGCAGCCGGACATGCCTCATTGAACTTAATTAGCGATCAAAATGTTCATCTGCATTTACAACAAGCAAGTGAGCAACTCGCCCAGGGGCTGCGTGATAGAGCGAAAAAACATGGTGTGAATCTGGTCGTCAACCAAGTTGGGGCGATGATGGGATATTTCTTTACTGATTTAGAAAAGGTTACTTGCTTTAGTGAATCATGCCAAAGCGACAAGGAACGCTTTAATAAGTTCTTCCACCTGATGCTGGAACAGGGAATTTATTTAGCACCATCGCCATTTGAAGCAACCTTTATGTCAGCCGCTCACGGCCAACGGGAAATCAACACTACCTTGGATGCCGCTGATTACGCATTTTCTAAACTGTAGCCATCAAAATGAGCCGCATAAAGCGGCTCATTGCCAGTTTTAATCAGCAAGACTAAAACGTTCAGTCAGTTGTTTCATCTGTGTGCTTAACGCACTCAGACTGATAATCGCTTGTTCAGCTTCTTGCGAAGCCTTAGATGTTTCATCGGCAAGATCGCGAACAGAAATCACCCGCTGATTAATATCTTCAGAAACCTGACTCTGCTCTTCGGCCGCTGTTGCAATTTGTTGCGACATATCCTGCAACTGAGTCATTGATTCATTAATCTGTTTAAAGACCGTAATCACACCTTGCGCTTTATCGGCATTATCGGCTGATTTATCACGACTTTGGATCATCATTTCAAGAGAGCTATCAGCGCGCACTTGCAAGCGATTTACGAGTATTTCAATCTCTTCGGCCGACTGCTGGGTACGACTTGCTAAATTACGCACTTCATCTGCCACCACCGCAAAGCCGCGACCAGCTTCGCCGGCCCGAGCTGCTTCAATAGCAGCATTAAGCGCTAGCAAGTTAGTCTGATCAGCCACATCTTTAATCACACTTAAAATGTTCCCAACACTATCCGAGTCCTGTTTGAGTTCATTCATCGCTTCAGTGGTTTTATTAAGTTCACTGGCAAGGCCTGCAATCAGAGCCGCTGCTCCATGAACCATTTCGTTGCCCTGCTCAACTTGTCGGTCAGTCTCAATCGCTGTATGTGCAGTTGATTCAGCATTATTCGCCACTTCATGCACAGTTGCGGCCATTTCGTTAATGGCTGTTGCCACTTGGTCAGTTTCTTGGTGCTGATCACTCATTTTAGCGGAGCTTTGAGCAATCGATTTAGATAACTGATTTACGGCGCTGCTAAGTTGGCTCATCCCAGCAATAATATCGCCAATTACTTCACGCATATTGTTACTTAACTTAGCGAACAGATTATGCAATTGGCCCAGTTCATCTTTGCGCTCAATATCGTGAATATTCGCCAGTTTACCATCAGCCAGCTGGGTTGCCATTTCCATTACTCTAGACAATGGAATAATGGTTAGATAGCGAATAAACCAACCAAAGAAAATTCCCAATAAAATCGCTACCAATGACACAATAAGCAATGTCTTGGAGGTGCGGTCTGTGACCTTATACTGCTCTTGGCGCTGAGTGGCTCTGACTTTATCAAGATGGACATTCATTTGCGCCGCAATGGCCGCAAAGTTGTGTTGTTCCTGAACGGCTTCTTTCATGCGTACACTGTATTCGTGTACCAACTGCATATAACTGTGCAATATGGATTTAATATCAGACACAGTCGATGTGCTCGCAGCATTGGAGCTTGTGATCTCATCTAAAAGACTATCAATTTGGCTTGCTTGCTCTTCAGCAGTGCTGACAGTTAGAGGTTTATTTTGGACTGCTTCCATCTGCAACGTGGTATTTAATAGCGCAAACATATGCTCTGCTTTAGCAGCATTCAGCAATGCCTGACTATCTTTAGCTTGTGCCAAGCTTTGCATCAACGTTGGAAAATCATTAGCAATTTGTTCAACATATTCAAACGACTGAGCAGTCAGAGCACTGGCTCGTTTGATTTTACTGCGTAGCTGATTAAACGAATCTTCATACTGCCCAAGTTGGGTCTTAGCTGTATCGTAACCAGCATTAGCTCCTAAAGTCTGTTGATAGTGTCCGAGCAATTCTCGATAGTTATTTAACTCTTTAGTAAAGGTATCTGCGTCAGCTTCATTATGCGTGTTGATATATTGCTGGCGATCAACTTTGAGCTTAAGAAAAGTTTCACCCATATCAGAGAGATATTTCATATGATGGGTTTGCTCTGTGAGCCGCCCCAAACCATAATAGCCTGTCCAGGCAACAATTGCGGTGAGAACTAAGACGACGCCAAACCCCGAGGCTAATTTATTACCTATTGAGAGGTTTTCAAAAAAACGCTTCATGCGTTAACTCCTTTTGAACTACTACTCTTGACTAAGACCGACATTGCTCCCTCACACGCATGTAAAAATTTACTGAAGTGACAAGCACCACTGAGATGAGCAAGACAAGATAAGGAAAATCAATTTCTAATCAGAATCATTCATCACTTTAAAAAGTGAGTTAACACATATATCTGCATGAAACAGAAATACTTTACGCCTATTTACTCAAACTAATTCATTAGATATTTTTAGCACTTTAGTATCAAAGAATGATTTTAAATAAATAAATCTAATACTTTTAAGTGGTTTAACACCTAATAAATAAACATTTTATTTAGCATAACTAACTAAAAACAAAGAAGAATTCATCATGACAATTGACGGATGTATAGTACATGAAAGGATTAATAATACCACCCTTAAAATAGGGTTTTTAATGATATATCCGCAGAGAATAAGCAGTTTATATCTCTTTTTTAGGAACTATTTTGCTTATAAAAAAGCCAGTGAATTTATTTCACTGGCTTTTTAGTTATCTGTTTATTTCATCTGCCACAACCCATTATGGCAACAAGCAACCTTATGGCTGAACGACTAACTCAACACGGCGGTTTTCAGCGCGACCTTCAGGGGTTTTATTTGACGCAATCGGGTCTTTTTCACCAAACGCTTCACTTTTGACCATTTTTGCATCTACACCTTGATTAACCAGATACTGCTGAACTTGTTGCACACGCAAAGTACTCAAACGTTGATTGTATTTGGAGCTACCACTGCCATCGGCATAACCACTGAGCATCACCTGAGTTGGATGTTCACTTAAAACCTGTGCGTAATAGCCTAGCATCTGCTGATCTTTCGGTGTCAACGTGCTTTTATTGAGTGCAAAATGCACCGGATCAAAGCCAACAATTTCAGTTTTTTCTTCGTTCAGGTGAACATGTTTTGCCATAGGGCCAGTTAACACAATCATCGCAGGTTCTTCAACGGTGTCGGTTGCCGCAGGCTCTTGCGCTGTTGTAGCGGTTTCAGCCGCTGGCTGTTCACTTGGCTCAGCAGTAGTGTCGCTATGCTGGTTATAAGCTAATAACTGGTTTGGTGCGCCCTGCGCATTGGGATCAGAAGGTCTTGCGCCATCTTGGGGAGCACGGATAAACACAGCACTTTGAGTATCAGTGCTTGCCGCAAAAACTGTACTTGTTAAACCAGTGCTCACTAAAATCCCCAGCATGACTGCTATCGATGTTTTTTTCATTCCAACCTCACTAGATGTCCTATATTCATTCGTTGTAATGAATATTAGTGCGCGTTCGCTAAAGCCGCTATATCGATTTGCCAGATAAATTCACCCCTCATATACGGGCAACTCTATAGCCCATTTGGGAGGGGTGAATAGTGAAGGTTTTACTTCTACTTAGCGCTATTTGTATTCACATCGATAGAGGTAAACAACTTAAAATACTTTTCTGAAAAATGCGCCCAACCCACCGCTTTGACAGGGTTGTTTATTTTGCGCAAACGATTCTGGGGCAGGTAACAGCACACTGCCTTTACAATGGCTATCGACCACCTGCCCGGTATCAGGTGAAAAGTTTAACCAACTTAAATGCTGCGGGCTCACCAATCGTAGAGATTGAGCGCCTGTGGCTTTCAAATAATTGGCAAAAATAGGTAGCGCCGCTGTGGCACCTGTCACATTAGCGGGTTTATTATCGTCTCGCCCAACCCAAGTCGTCACCAATTGACGGTCATCAAATCCGACAAACCAACTGTCACGTAAATCATCAGTCGTACCGGTTTTACCCGCCACATTCACCCGCGGAATTCGCCATTTAAGTGAATGTCCTGTACCAATACGGGCAACCTGAATCATATTAAACAAAATTTGATAGGTGGGAACGGGAGCAAAACGCCGCTGCGGTTGACTCTGGTGGCGATAAATCACTTTGTTGTGAGCATCCACGACCGAGGAAATACTATAAAGCGGCTGATAAACCCCTTCGTTAGCAATCGTCTGATAAATCTGAGCAACCTGCATGGGGGATAACTCAACCGCGCCAAGTAATAATGATGGGTAGGGTTTTAGCGACATATCAAGCCCTGCTTGGTGCAGAGTATCGATAAATTCATCCACGCCCACTGACATTCCTAAACGCACCGTTGGGACATTAAGAGACTCTGCTAACGCCTTATAGAGCATCACAGGTGGACCAAATTTACGGCTGTAGTTATGCGGCTGCCAAGTTTGACCATCATCCAACTTCACACTCAAAGGACTATCATCTAATAGCTCACCCGGCGAATGGCCAGTTTCGTAGGCGGTCAGATAAATAAATGGTTTTAACAAAGAGCCGACTTGACGATGCGCATTTAAAGCGCGGTTAAACCCTGTGTCATCGCCGTCACGGCTGCCAACTAGCGCCCGAATGGCTCCGCTATGGCGATCGGTAACCACCATCGCCGCTTGCAAGTGAGGCCTGTGCATCGCATGAAGACGTTCTTTTGCAGCATTTTGTGCTTGGCGCTGCGCAATTGGTTCAAGTGTGGTAAAGATGCGTAGGCCACTGGCTTTTTGCCAATTTTGAAAATGTGCATCAAGCGATTGGCGCACCAACTCAACAAACCCAGGGATACGCTGATATCCCATCTCGCCACGCGGTACTAAATCCAATGGCCGAGCTACCATTTCTTGATACTGATAGCCATCAAGATAGCCCGCTTGAACCATTAATCGCAGCACCACATCGCGCCGCTGACGTGCACGCTGCGGATGGCGCCATGGGTCGTAATAAGATGGGCCTTTGACCAATGCCACCAGCAATGCCTGCTGGTCCATACTCAAATCGTTAACCGGACGACCAAAATAAAAATAACTGGCAAGTCCAATCCCATGCACCGAGCGACTGCCGTTCTGTCCTAAATAGACTTCATTTAAGTATGTTTCCAAAACATCTTGTTTGGAATAACGAAGACTAATTAACACCGCCATATAAGCTTCTTGGATTTTTCGCCAGAGCGTCTGGCGGCGGGTTAAAAAGAGATTTTTTGCCAGCTGCTGGGTAATCGTACTACCGCCTTGAACGGTGTGACCAGCCATTAAGTTCACCACAAACGCACGAGCAATGCCGGTGAGCGAAACCCCCTCGTGGTGATAAAAATCTCGATCTTCAGTTTCAATGAGAGCTTGGGTTAGCGATTTAGGTATTTGCGAAAGTGGGACGAACAAGCGATCTTCACTGCTACCTGTGGAAATACGGTCAATCAATACCGGATCAAGGCGCAAATGCGAAAGTGGCGCGCCAGTGTCACGGTTCTGAATTTTTACCAACCGCGTTTTTGAAAAGCTTAAGAGCACCGGAACAGCGCCCTGCGAACCATTAGGGAAAGTAAAAGGACGGCGCACCATCGCGATTTTATAGTCAGAAGCCGAGAACTCACCCGATGAGAGCGGATGTGCCACTTTACGATAGTTAAGCTGTTTTAGTTCGCGCTCGACCTCTTGCCGAGTTAGGCGAAGATTTGGATATAAGCTCAGTTCGCGACCATAAATAACGGCCGGAAGTTGCCATTTGTGGCCATCAAATCGATATCGGATTTTGCTATCAAGGTAGACACCCCAAGCGCCAATAATCACAACAAAAGCGACAAAACATTTAATAAACAACCCTCTCCAGCGCCTGCGACGAGGCGGTTTTTTTGAGCTGGGACGACGTTTTGACGGTGACGTTTTTGTGACGCGAGGTTTCGATTGCTGGTTTTGTGGTTTTTTTGCCATAAAATTCAAAGGCCATCTGACATAAGCGCTAAAAGGCTATCATAGGCTTGGTATGACAGCTATATGTAATAAGAGCAGTAAAGCATACTAACTGGGTAAATTTTACAATCATATATCCAATTGCCCCAATGACGACTTGATTTGTTTCTGACCTTTAAACTAAAACCCTGTAGAGTATCATTCAAATAATAATGAGTATTTACACAAGGAGTAACGATGAAAGATGAAACCATCGCTATCCATGGCGGATATCAAAGCGAACCGACCACTAAATCGGTCGCCGTTCCTATTTATCAAACTGCCGCTTACGAATTTGACAATGCCCAGCATGGTGCCGACTTATTTGACTTGGCCGTACCCGGCAATATTTATACTCGGCTAATGAATCCAACTAACGATGTGTTAGAAAAACGCCTAGCAGCGCTTGAAGGCGGTGTTGGCGCATTAGTCGTTGGTTCAGGAGCTGCGGCAATTACCTATGCCATTCAGAATTTAGCGCAGATGGGCGACAATATTGTGTCTACGCCACAATTATATGGTGGAACCTACACTCTTTTTGCCCATATGTTACCCAAACAAGGCATTGAAGTGCGCTTTGCCGAAGATGACAGCCCGCAAGCTATTGCGAAACTCATCGATCGCAATACCAAAGCGGTTTATTGTGAAAGCATCGGTAACCCTGCAGGGAATATCATTGATATTGAAGAGCTCAGTTTGGTCGCCCACGCCCAGAGTGTTCCGTTAATTGTCGATAACACCGTTGCGACCCCCGCGCTTTGTAAACCATTTGAGTATGGTGCTGATATTGTGGTGCATTCACTGACCAAATACATCGGTGGCCATGGCACTACTCTTGCTGGAGCAATTGTCGATTCAGGAATGTTTGACTGGACGGCTGACCGCGGCCGTTTTCCACAACTTAACCAGCCTGAGCCATCTTATCACGGTGTTGTCTACAGCGAAGAGTTTGGCCCCGCGGCCTATATTGCTCGAGCACGCACAGTTTCTCTTCGCAACACAGGCGCGGCCCTTGCGCCCATGAATTCATTTTTAATTATGCAAGGACTTGAAACACTTGCACTGCGAATGGAGCGCCACTGCGAGAACGCAATCGCTGTTGCCCACTATCTTAAAGAACATCCACTAGTGGAATGGGTCAGCTACGCCGGTCTTGACGATAGCCCATTTTACCCATTGGCGGAACGCTATATGAAAGGTAAAGCCTCAGCTATTTTATCTTTTGGCCTAAAAGGCGGATATGCAGCAGGCGTGAAATTCTATGATGCGCTAAATCTGTTTAAGCGGTTAGTCAACATCGGTGATGCCAAATCGTTGGCTTGTCATCCAGCATCCACAACACACCGGCAAATGAGCAAATCAGAGCAAGCCGAAGCCGGGGTAAAACCAGAGATGATTCGTCTATCAGTTGGAATCGAACATATTGACGACATTCTTGCGGATTTAACCCAAGCGCTTGATGCCAGTCAAGTATAAATAAACTGCCACTGATTTGGCCTCGTTGATCATTTTTTACAAGCGCTCGTTATTGCTCATAGCTAGACTGATGACAAAGAGGCCAAACAAATCACTATGGATAAAGTTCATTATCAAAGTACCGATGAAAAAGGCATCGGCTTAATCCACGGCAGCTACCAGCAGTTTGCCTTTGAGCGCCACTATCATCTTGATTACCATATTGGCCTGATTACAGCGGGTGAACAGCGTTTTTTATATCGTGGCGAACACCATCGCATTGGCCCCGAGGAGCTGGTGATCATGCAGCCAGATGAGCTTCATGATGGCTATGCACCCCACTCCTACGGTTATCAAGTTCGAGTTTTTAGCATCACTCCGCAGTGGTTCGACTCCCATTTAAATTTGGCAAAACCAACCATATTATCCTTTAAGCAGCTCATTATTAAAGACCGAGCACTTTTTTATCGGCTCATTCAGGCCCATCTGTTAATGCATGATAAGACGCTCAGTCAACTTGCCAAAGATTGCATCCCCTACGAAGCACTTTCAATGTTAGTCGAGCATTATGCGACAATAAAAGAGCGTCAAGCGGTTCAATTGGGCCAACAAACATTAGCGACACTGCGTGAATTTATG
This sequence comes from Celerinatantimonas sediminis, assembly GCF_046054195.1. NCBI lineage: Bacteria > Pseudomonadati > Pseudomonadota > Gammaproteobacteria > Celerinatantimonadaceae > Celerinatantimonas > Celerinatantimonas sediminis. The sequence continues at coordinate 52,049 of NZ_JBEQCS010000007.1, read as the reverse complement.
CTGGCGCATTTAGACCAACCCATCCATTTACACCAGTTATCAAATATCTGCCAGTTGAGCCCAGTACAGTTTCAACGCCATTTTAAAGCGGCCATGGGCATCACCCCTTATGCTTGGTTATTACGCTTACGTCTTGAGCAGGCGATGGGTCTGATTAAAGCCAAAATTCCAGGAACCGATGTTGCTCAGCAAGTTGGCTTTTACGATCAGGCTCACTTTAGCAAAGCATTCAAACGCGCTTATGGCGTAACACCTTCGCAAGTGCGTTAGTCACTATTTTACAAGCGCATAAAACTTCTGATTGCGACAATCTTATTTTTATCGCGGAGATGTTTTATGAGCCAAGCCCATGTGCTGATTACATTAGCTTTAGTCCATTTTGTTGCCCTGTTAAGCCCCGGGCCCGATTTTGCATTAGTTGTGCAAAATGCCAGCCGCTATGGTCGAGAACGCGGCATTTATATCGCGCTTGGATTATCGCTTGGAATTTTAACGCACGCATTGTTAAGTATTACTGGCATCAGCTTATTAGTGAGTCAGCATTACTACTGGTTTAGCATCATTGAACTGCTAGGTGGGAGTTATCTACTTTATTTAGGTCTTTCGGCACTTAAAGGCCTCTTTAACCAGAATGTTTCAGATGATAGTGCGCACTTAGATAAAGCCCTGCAGCTTGAAAATCATGGCCAAGCACTCTCTAAAGGCTATTTAACCAATATTCTGAATCCGAAAGCACTGGTATTTTTTATCAGCTTGGTGTCAACGCTTATCCCGGTCGATTTTCCGCTCATCGCAAAAGCCCAAGCAGTAGTTATTCTTTGGGGATTGTCATTTAGCTGGTTTGCCGCACTGGCCTGGCTTTTGTCATCTCAGCGAGTTCAGCTCAAACTGCAAAGAGCAGGTCGATATATTGACTTCATATGCAGCGCTATTTTTATCCTGATTGGTTTAACCATTCTCTCTCGCACCATTTTGCTAGTCATCAAATAATAGGATGGAATTAATGACCACTTTGGCGCAGCTGACGGTTCGTCTGACGCGTTGCTTGGCTATGGATAGGATCTTCAGGCCAAGGATGTTTCGGGTAACGACCGCGCATCTCTTTACGAACCTGCGGATAGGCATTTTGCCAAAAACTCGCCAGATCTTGAGTGAGCTGTAATACATGCCCTCCCGGAGATAAAAGCTCAATGGTGATAGGCACACCTCGGGCCACCGTTGGGCTCTGTGGCTGACCAAACATTTCCTGAAGTTTTAATGAGATCCGCGGCGCGTCACCAAGCTGATAATCAATTGCGACATTGCGACCAGATGGCGCCTGATAACGGGTAGGCGCTAAGCTATCAATCAACTGCAGTTGAGACCAATCACATAGCGATTTAAACATCCCGAGCCAATCGAGGCTTTTTAAAGATTTGTACTGATAAACACCATCAAGATACGGCCACAACCAATCGGACAAACTCGATAACAGCGTTTTATCACTCATATCGGGCAATGGTGAATCACTCAGCCACTGATTCAAACAGTTAACACGCACAAGAAAATCTTGCGCTTTGTTCCCCATAGGAAGCCAGCTTAATCCGCGTTTAGTTATCAGCTCAGACCAGCCTTTGAGTAGTGCATCAGGTGAGCGCTCACTATCATTTACACATTTAAGGACAATTGCCCCAAGACAGTATCGCTGCTGGGCAATAAATGCCTGGCGACTGGCATCATATTCGCAGACTTTTTGGTGATAAAACCACTTGGGATAAAATTGCTCCAGTTGCTCTTGGGGGATGTCACAACTTAAATACAGCTGGCCGGCACTACGAGCTTCTTGCCAACCTAGCTCTAAAGCCACTATCCAATCGGCGTGCATTTGAGCGCTTTGCAGCGCAAACCCATTGGCTAGTTGATAACGAGAGCCTTGCCGACAACCGACACGATCGGGCATAGCCGCTGCCAATAACACGCCATCAAGGGGATGTTCGAAGCTCTCATCAAGCGTTTCTGCGCCAATCATCTTTTGATATATTCGCCCTTGGCGAGCAATTTGACGACGGGAAGAGGCATCAAGCTGGCTCAATAATTGATGAAAATCGCTCTGCTGGCCAGATAAACGTTGTTCAAGTACAGCTGCCAAATACGCACCACGCGCCAATATGTCACGAGACTCTACCTTAGCCAATTGAGTTGCTTGATATAATAAAGCTGCCACTCGAGGGTCAGCGCTCCAGTGGCCGACCTGCTGAGCCATTGCCGTTAGATGAGCGGCATCATCCAAGAATCCAAGCTGCTTTAATAGTGCTTCGGCCTTCGTCAGCGCGCCAATTGGTGGTGGGTCAATCCAATTTAACGAGGTAACATCCGAGCCCCAAAGTTTAAGCTGTGCTAAAAGCGTGGTTAAGTCACTACGTAGAATCTGCGCATCATTAAAGCGAGGTCGATGGTTAAATTGCTCTTGGCTAAATAATCGCACACATAAACCCGCTGACAAGCGTCCGGCTCGCCCGGAGCGCTGCTCGGCAGATGACTGGCAAATCATCTTAGTATTCAGGCGAGTGACACCGCTGGCACTATGATACTGGGCAACTCGCTCTAAGCCACTGTCAACGACAATCGTGATGCCTTCAATAGTTAACGATGTTTCTGCAATATTGGTGGCTAAGACCACTTTACGTTGCCCATTTAAAGGCGCTTGAATGGCCTGTTGCTGGCGCTCTATCGATAACATACCAAAAAGTTGGTGAACACTTACATTTTCACCAAGATCTATTTTCTCAAGTAGTTGTGCCACTTGACGAATTTCACCGCTACCTGGTAAAAAGACCAAAATGCTGCCGTCATATTGCTCCAGCAACGACTGAATAACGCCCGTACAATGGCTCTCAAGGGTCATTCGGTTGGGCAATGGGGCATAATCAATTTGCACAGGAAAAGAGCGCCCTTGAGAGGTAATCACCTGCGCATCAGGTAATACTTTTTGCACCGCCGAGATATCAAGCGTTGCCGACATCACCAATAATTTGAGGGATTCGTTCACCTCGCATGCTTCAAGGCATAATGCTAAACCAAGGTCGGCATTTAAGCTGCGCTCGTGAAACTCATCAAAAATCACCAGACTGACCGCTTCGAGCATCGGGTCATCTTGCAGCATTCGCGTTAAGATACCTTCGGTGACAATCAACAAGCGAGTGGCTTTAGAGCGTTTTGACTCACCACGCATCTGGTAACCTACTTGCTCACCAACCGATTCACCCAGCGTTTTTGCCAAAAACTGGGCAATATGTCGCGCAGCTAAGCGGCGCGGCTCGAGCATCACGATAAGTCCATCGAGTTGTGCTTTTTGTAAAATGGCTAAAGGCACAGCAGTTGATTTACCCGCACCAGGAGGCGCGGCAAGTAACAGCTGCGATTGTTGGCTCAAACCTTGGAGTAAATCATCTAAAATACTACCAACAGGAAGCTTTGAAAGCGGATTCGTCATGGTCTCTTACACAAAAAATTTCTTAGCCTAGTGTATATAAAACGAATCGCTCGTCAAAACCAGTCATCAGTCAGCCGAGGTAAAGCCTATGTCACTGCCAAGATATTTTTTCGCGATACCTATTCATCAAGAGTCTTTGCAGCTACAAATGTTACAGCAAAAGTGGCTGGAACATTTGACACGGTTAAACAGGAGCCAACCCCAAATACGTTTAATTGCTCCGGAAAATTTTCATCTAACCTTACATTTTTTAGGCCCGCAGACGAGCGATGAGTTACAAAAGGCAAAAGAGAGAGCAAACAATATAAGCGCGAACTCATTTAAGATTCAATCAAACGGACTTGGCTATTTTGCCAAGGCTAAAACGGGCTACTTGAGCATTCAAAACACGAAAACATTGTGTTCTTTAGCTTACCAATTAGGAAATAGTCAGCCTTACCAACCCCATGTAAGCTTAATGCGAAAGCTCACCGACGCCACACTGCCAAAGATAACTGAGACAAATCTTAACTTACAGGTGAAAGGATTTGATTTATACCGCTCCAATGGCAATGGCGCTTTATATCAACACCTTGAGCACTTCGCTCTGCGCGACTGACAGCTCAGAGCGCTTCAGTTATGATGCCCTATCAAACTGAATTGGGTGTGCTTGTGAAATTTTCTCCTCCTTTAGTTAGCGGAACACTAATTCGTCGCTACAAACGTTTTTTAGCTGATGTTGAACTTGATAATGGCGAAGTAATTACCGCCCACTGCGCAAACACGGGTGCCATGACTGGCTGCGCTGAGCCAAACTGGCGAGTCTGGCTGCGTGATAGTCAAAATCCTAAACGTAAATGTCGCTATAGCTGGGAGCTGGTGGAAAACGACCAAGGGCAGACCATCTGCATCAATACCGCGCGGGCCAACGAAGTGGTTGGTGAAGCAATTCGTAACCGGCAAATAAAGGCACTTGACGGCTATGAGACAATACAAACTGAGGTGAAATATGGTCAAGAAAACAGCCGTATTGACCTATTACTTCGCTCTGATAATCGCCCTGACTGCTACATTGAAGTAAAAAGTGTCACGCTATTGGACAAAGATGGTCTAGGCTTATTCCCGGATGCAAAAACGAGCCGCGGCCAGAAACATTTACGGGAATTGACTGCCGTGGCACAAAATGCACAGCGAGCCGTATTATTATTCGCTGTGATGCATCAGGGTATTGAAAAAGTCAGTATTGCCCACCATATAGACCTTCTTTATGGTGAGTTACTAAATAACGCAATGGCAGCTGGTGTCGAGGTGATTTGTCAGCGCTTCGATTGCAATCACGAGCAGATCGTAGCCGATTTGCCGTTGCCTTTTGCAATATGATGAAAACCTGCAAAACTGAATAAATTCATCGTATTTCAATTGCGCTAGCGGGAACTTTCTGATATAGATAGCGGCCATTGGATTTTCGGCGGCCAAACGTCGAGGACTAATTTAGGAGAGAAGGCATGCCTGAAGGCAAAAAAAAGACGCTAGGTGTACTTTCTATCGCAGGCGTTGAACCTTATAAGGAACAACCCGGCGAAGAATATATGAACGAACGCCAACTTGAACACTTCCGGACAATTCTGGAAGCATGGCGACGTCAATTACGTGAAGAAGTAGACCGAACTGTCACCCATATGAAGGATGAGGCAGCTAACTTCCCTGATCCGGTTGACCGTGCAGCTCAAGAAGAAGAGTTCAGTTTAGAACTACGTACCCGCGACCGGGAACGTAAGCTGATTAAGAAAATTGAGAAAACTCTGCAAAAAATCGACGACGATGAATTTGGCTTTTGCGAATCATGTGGCGTTGAAATTGGGATTCGCCGATTAGAAGCACGACCAACAGCTGATTTATGTATCGACTGTAAAACCTTGGCTGAAATTAAAGAAAAACAGATGGCAGGTTAATGGTTGTAGATCAGGCAGCTTTGCTGCCTGGTTAAGTTATGGCACACACTTCATATATTGGACGATTTGCACCTTCACCGTCCGGTCCTCTCCACTTCGGCTCACTGGTTACAGCCGTTGGTAGTTTTCTGCAAGCCCGACATTCTTATGGCCGTTGGTTAGTTCGTATTGAAGATATCGATCCACCTCGGGAAGTTCCCGGTGCTAGCGATATGATTTTAAAGCAACTGACTGATTTTGGACTTTATTGGGATGATGAAGTCATCTACCAAAGTCAACATCTTAGTCGCTATCAGAGCCAAATAGATGCATGGTTAGCAACAGGTGATGCCTATTATTGTCAATGCACCCGAAAACAGATTCAATCTCGCGATGGCGGGATTTATGATGGCCACTGCCGCCATTTAGCACTTGAAAAAGCCCCCGGCCGGGCAATTCGTTTGCATTGCACGAAACCTGCGACTGGATTTACCGACCAGTTACGAGGCTGGCAACCGCTAAAAAGTGAGCTTGCCCACGAAGATCTAGTAATATTTCGCCGTGATGGTTTATATGCGTATAATTTAGCCGTTGTTTTAGATGATATTGATGCCAAGGTAAGTGAAGTTGTTCGTGGCAGTGACCTATTAGAACCCACAGCTCGACAGTGTAATCTTTATCGGATGCTCAATCATGACGAACCGGATTATCTACATTTGCCGTTGGCATGTGATAGTTCCGGGCACAAATTAAGTAAACAGAATCATGCTCCGGCACTGAGCCAAGAACATATTCTTAAGCAGTTACAGGATGCACTGGCATTTTTGGGACATGAAGTTCCCAACAGTTGGGCGCAGCTGCCGCCACAAAAATTATTGGCCAACATGGCCCAAGTCTGGGATAAACGAAATATCCCAACCCATTTGGACATCTGAGATCGTTTTCATTTGCGCCAAGCTGGGCTATATTAGCGACCTATCAGGATTATAGGGGGAGGAATAGCTATTTTTCGCCGAATTTTTAAAGCATGCAGCCAAATTCTGCAGCAGCACGAAGCCGAACAAAGTGGTCTAGGTAAAACCATCATTCCACGTTCTGAGCATACAATTTCACGTCAAGACATCAGCGATAACGCGCTAAAGGTGTTGTATCGCTTGCATAAAGCGGGCTACGAGGCCTATTTAGTCGGTGGTGGTGTACGTGACTTATTGCTTGGCAAAAAGCCCAAGGATTTTGATGTCACCACCAATGCCACTCCGGATGAGGTGAAAAAACTATTTCGTAACTGCCGTTTAGTCGGTCGTCGATTCCGGCTTGCCCATATTTTATTTGGTCGTGAAATCATTGAAGTAGCAACTTTTCGTGGCCACCATGATGCATCCGAAAATGACAATAAACAGCATTTACAATCTGAACAGGGAATGCTGCTGCGCGATAACGTTTATGGCTCGTTAGATGAAGATGCCGAACGCCGCGATTTCACCATTAATGCTCTTTATTACAATATCGCTGATTTCTCGCTCATTGATTTTGCTAATGGTCTTAAAGACATCCAAGAAAGACGCATCGACCTAATCGGCGATCCTGATACCCGGTACCACGAAGATCCAGTGCGAATGCTTCGAGCGGTGCGATTTGCCGTGAAACTTGGATTTAACATCAGCCATAGTACGGGTGAGCCTATTCATCGTTTAGCTGGATTACTGCGTGATATTCCAGCAGCACGATTATTTGAAGAATGCCTTAAAATGTTCTTAGCTGGTGAAGGTAAAAATACCTTCTTGGGGCTTAAAGAACACGGCTTGTTGCTGCCTTTATTTCCGCAACTCAAACCGTTATTAGCCAGTGGTGAGCCAAGTACAGCGCTTGAATTTATCAGCGCAGCTCTTGATAGCACAGACAGGCGAGTACGCAACGAGCAGCGGGTGACTCCTGCATTTATTTTTGCAGCGATTCTCTATCCAGTACTGGAAATTCGCATTCAAGAACTACTGACTGAATTATCCTTACCCAGTGCCGATGCTCTAGCGATGGCGATGAACCAAGTACTCGCAACGCAATGTAAAAGTATTGCGATTCCGCGACGTTTTACCAGTGCCATTCGCGAAATTTGGGAGCTACAAGGACGATTAACTCGCCGTCAAGGTAAACGCGCACAGCGCTGTTTCGAGCACCCTCGCTTTCGCGCAGCTTATGACTTTTTAGAGCTTCGTGCTAAAACCAGTAGCGATAAAGAACTGCTGGAATTAGTGCAATGGTGGACGCAATTTCAAAAAGCCAATGATAAAGATCGCTTTAATATGACCAAAGCGCTTGGCAAAGGCACAAGAACTGCGACCAAACGGCGCCGAGTAAAAAAACGCAAACCCAATTCATCAGCTAACTCAAGCAATCATCGGGATGCATGATGAGCACTCTTTGTTACATCGCTCTGGGCAGTAATTTAAATGCCCCTCGAGCGCAATTAGTCAGCGCTCGAAAAGCCCTGAGTGATGTTGCAAACACTCACGTTGTCGCAGCATCGGGGCTTTATGCCAGCAGACCGATGGGGCCACAAGATCAACCGGATTATCTCAATGCGGTTGTTGCCATTGAAACCGAACTTGAACCTCTTTCGCTACTTGATGCAACCCAAGCAATTGAGCAACAACACGGACGAGTACGTAAAAAAGAGCGTTGGGGACCTCGGACGCTAGACTTAGATATTCTGCTTTTTGGTCAACAAACACTCGACTTACCCCGCCTATGTGTGCCACATTATGGTCTGCAAGAGCGTGAGTTCGTCGTTTTACCACTGGCTGAAATCGCGCCATCGTTAGTATTACCCAACGGGGTAAGCGTTGCGCAACTGGCCAACCAGATTGAACGTAACGGTTTATATCGCCGGGAAACAGCGCAGCAGTGGGTCAGTTAACGCCTATTGATTGATGTTGTGGCGAGGGAGATATTGTGGCAATTACCACCACTAAACTGGCTGCAATGAAAGCAGCTGGAGAAAAAATAGCAACACTCACAGCCTACGACTCAAGCTTTGCTCACCTATTTGATAACTCTGGTATCGATGCTCTGTTAATTGGCGATTCTCTTGGAATGGTCATCCAGGGACAATCATCCACACTACCAGTGAGTGTCGAAGACATTGCCTATCACACCAAAGCTGTCGCACAGGGCTGTAAAAATGCACTGATACTTGCCGACATGCCTTTTATGTCGATGCCCTCTTTAGAAACCACTTTGCTAAATGCCGCAACGTTGATGCGTGCAGGCGCCAACATGGTCAAAATAGAAGGCGGACAATGGCTCTGTGAGACAATTCAAGCGTTAGTTCAAAGAGCCGTGCCAGTGTGTGTGCATATGGGGCTTACGCCGCAATCAGTGCATTTGTTTGGTGGTTATAAAGTTCAGGGGCGCTCAGCCGAGCAAGCAGCTGATTTTATAGCTCAGGCAAAAGCTGTTGAAAATGCAGGGGCTCAATTACTGGTTGTCGAATGCGTTCCCGCGTCATTAGGCAAAGCGCTCAGTGAAGCGCTAACCATCCCAGTGATTGGTATAGGAGCTGGCGTTGATACCGACGGACAAATATTAGTCATGCATGATTTACTCGGTATTACCCCAGGGAAACTACCTAAATTTGCAAAAAATTATATGGAGCAAGCAAACAGCATTCCCGATGCCGTTTGCCAATATATACAGGAAGTCCGCCAGGGCATTTTTCCTAGTCAAGATCATATCTTTAACGAATAAATAAAATGCAAACTTTCAACCAAATAGCACCACTAAAAACTCTTGTAGAGCAGTACAAAGCCGATCGTTTACGCGTCGCATTAGTACCAACCATGGGACATCTTCATCAGGGCCATATCCATCTGATTGAATATGCCAAACAGATAGCCGACAAAGTGGTTGTCTCCATTTTTGTTAATCCATTGCAGTTTGACCGCTTGGAAGATTTACAAAATTATCCTCGTAGCTTTAAAGCTGATCAGCAAAAATTAGTTGAGGCCCAAGCCGATATTTTGTTTGCTCCTGAGGAGTCAACCATGTATCCAAATGGTCTGGATAATCCTGCCACAGTGCATGTTGCAGGTTTGAGCGAGGCCCTTGAAGGCGCTAAACGTCCAGGGCATTTTCTCGGCGTCACAACCGTCGTGGCTAAACTGTTTCATATTGTTCAGCCTGATGTTGCCTGCTTTGGTGAAAAAGACTTTCAGCAGGTCGCGATCATTCGGCGCATGTGTGAAGAGTTAATGCTTCCAGTTGAAATTGCTTCAGTGCCGATTGTTCGCTATGACAACGGTTTGGCAATGAGCTCTCGTAATAGTTTGCTAAGTGCCGAGCAACGCGCTCACGCTCCTAAATTAGCCCAGGTTTTAAGATGGGCAGGCCAACAATTGGCCAGCGGGCTCGATGCTCGCCAAGTCAGCCTAGAAACCGCGCAAAAACTCAATGAATTAGACTTTAAAACCGATGCAATTGATATTGTTGATGCTGATTCGCTAACCCCCTTGACTCAAAGTAGTCAGCGCGCGGTCATTTTGGCTGCAGCCTATTTAGGCAAAATCCGACTAATCGACAATTTAGTCGTCAAACTTTAATTGCTAAGCAAGGATTTAAGGAGTTATTTATGCAGTTAACTATGCTCAAATCGAAACTACATCGCGCGCGCGTCACTCTGGCAGAGCTCAACTATGAAGGCTCTTGTGCTATTGATAAAGATTTTTTAGAAGCCGCTGGAATTTTAGAATATCAGGCTATTGATATTTATAACGTGGATAATGGCGAGCGCTTTTCAACCTATGCAATTGCCGCCGAACCAGGTTCTAAAATTATCTCTGTAAACGGCGCTGCTGCTCGAAAAGCTGCTGTTGGGGATAAACTGATCATCTGCACCTTTGCCACAATGGATGAAAGTGAAGCAAAAAATCATCATCCTCAAATCGTATTATTTGATGAAAATAATGTCATGAAAGGCACCAAAGATCGGATTCAAATGCAGATGGCATAACCGCACTTCGGATTGCTCGTTTGTAAAAGATGAGCAATCCTTTCTAACATTTATACGGGTTGCTGACACTCACATTCGCCATAGACATACACCGTCTGATCCACAATTTTCAACTGATGAGATGCAGCTATCTGCTTTAATCGAGCAGAAATTATATCATCTTCAAATTCAATCACTTCACCACACTGATTACAGATTAAATGAGCATGCTGACTGTGCTGATTCAACTCAAACATCGCCACTTTACCATCAAAATAATGACGTTTTAATAACCCAGCTTGAGTGAACTGCTCTAACACCCGATAAACCGTTGCCAATGCAATCGGATGCTTTGATTTTAAAAAGCTCTGATAAATATTTTCAGCGCTTTGATGAGTATGCTCTTGAGTTATAAAACGACGTAAAATCTCAAGGCGTGGTTGAGTCACTTTCAGCGCGGCTTGTCTGAGTAACGTCGTTGGGTCACCCATCATTTTTCCCTCCATTGCCTTTTTTCAGTCCCATCATAAAGTTTTTAAACGCATCCCGAAGCGGTGCAAAAATAGGATGCTTACGGTGTTCGATCATAATTTCTGAGAATAACTTTAACCCAACCGCAAAAGCGGTTTTTTGCTCATCCGGAAAATCAAGGTCACTGCGAGAGCGAATTTTTTCTACTATCGATAAGATCTCGTCATGATTCGATACTTCAAATACCAACGCAGGCTTATCAATCAGCTGACCTTTGCGATCTTCAAGCGGTTTAACCGTAATTTCGTAGCGATATCCAGCCATTAATGAGCTCCTTTTGATTCATTTTCTTCATTGAGCTGTTCAAGCTGCTCAGCGGCTTTCGTTAAAATCTCAATGTAAGCAGAAAAATCCATCTGCGGCTGCTGATTTAACATCTGCTGACGGAGTGCTTTTTTAATGCGATGCATCGATTCACTCAATTGATCATATTGTTGAGTATTTTGCGGTTTGCCAAATTGCGCCAGTCGCTCTTTTAATTTATCGATGTAATTGCGCTGAGCATCAACTTCTTGGGCTCCTAATTGGGTCAGTTGATAGATTTTTCTCCCACCTTCCCCACCATCTTGCACCTCAATCAGCAGTTGATCTTCAAGAACATTCAACGTTGGGTAAACGACCCCAGCACTTGGTGAATACAAACCAGAACTTGCTTTTTCAATCGATTTCATCAGTTCATAGCCATGACATGGATGCTCTTCAATAAAGGCTAAGACCATCAATCTCAAATCACCATGAGCAAATAACCGTCCCAACTTATGACGGCGGCCATGATGTTCACCGCCATGGTGTTCACCTCTGTGGCCACATTCTCGAGATGGCTCTTCGTTGTGTGTTTGATGGCGATGTTCGCCGCCTCGTCCAAACCCGCGCATGGCTGTTCGGCCACCTTTTTGACCATCTGCTCGGCGAGCTCTGGAATGCTCACGATGTTTACTTTGTATATCTTTCATTTTTATTCCTTGTTTTCGATATATCTAAAAAAAGATATATCTAAATTAGCCTAAGATATAAAAATGATCAAGTTTAGATATATCGAAACTTAAAAAAGAATAAAAAAGAACAGAGCCGTAGACGACAAGTTGTCACAAGAATACGGCAAGAAATAGCAGATTATATTCTTTTAATCAGAAACTTACGGGCACGAAATGACAACAACACCAAGCCGATAACACCATAGAGTACGGCGTCAAAATAACTTGAGCGAACCTGCCAATAGAGATGAATCCAAGCCAGAATAAAGGCTAAATAAACTAATTGATGCAGACGTTGCCAGCGTCTGCCAAGGCGCTTCATCCAACCGCGGGTCGAAGTAATCCCCAGCGCGACAAGAATCAGTAATGCCGGAGCCCCCACCAATATATAGGGGCGTTTGACTAACTCTTCAGCCAACATTGCCAGATTCCCACCGAGAATAAATTGATAGTACGAAAGCAGATGAAGCAGCGCATAAAACAGCGCAAATAGCCCTAACATACGTCGATGCGGCATCAACCAACGCCATTTTAAATATCGAACCAGCGGTGTAACTGCTAATGTAATTAACAAAAATCGCATGGCCCAAAAACCAGTGTCCAACAAAATAGCTTTGGCAGGATCGCCGCCCAAACTCTGATTTATCGCCCCATAAACCAACAGAGCAAAGGGAATCAGCGCAACGATAAAAATAGTCCAACGTCTTAACCAAACAGGCATATCGAAACCTTTTAAAAGTTTTTGCGCAAATCCATTGCCCTGTACAAACTTGCCACCTGCTCATATCCATTAAACATCCGGGTTGGAATTATATTTGGATGAAATAACCCCGATGGCAAACGCCGCTCCTCTTTTTGACTCCAGCGAGGATGATCAACATGCGGATTAACATTGGCATAGAAGCCATACTCATTAGGCGCAATCTGTTGCCACGTATTCAACGGTTGTTGTTCAACAAGCTCGATTTTGACAATGGATTTAGCACTTTTAAAACCATACTTCCAAGGAACCACTAGTCGCAGTGGCGCCCCACTTTGATTTAACAGATTCTTGCCATATAGCCCGACTGCCATCAATGTTAACGGATGCATGGCTTCATCCATACGTAACCCTTCAACATAAGGCCAATCAATAGTGCTGAATGCACTATTTTGCGCAGGCATCTGTTTGGGACGTAACACACTGGTAAATTTCACATATTTAGCACGGCTGGTCGGTTCAAACCGTTTCAGCAACTTATGCAATGGAAAACCAATCCAGGGTAAAACCATCGACCAAGCTTCCACGCAGCGCAGCCGATAGATACGCTCTTCTAAATCGATATTTTTTAATAAATCATCTAAATCGTAATGTCCGGGCTTATTCACTTCACCTGCGATTTCAACCTTCCACGGGAAAGGCTGAAATTCATCGCTATTTTTCGCCGGATCATCTTTGTTATAACCAAACTCATAAAAATTATTATACGTCGTGGCAATTTTATAAGGCGTTAAAGCCTCTTTAATCGGTTGGGTGTTAGCGCTTGAGCCAAGGATTTTTTGTTTGAGCCAATCAGGTAGAGCATTACTAAATGAACCGGCACTATTTTCAGGTGTTGCCAGAGCCGTTGCAGGCAATAACGCACTAAGCCCCAAGATAGCGCCACTTTTGATAAAAGAACGCCGCGCTTTATAGATAACTTCAGGGGTGACATCTGACTCTTTGAGCTGAGTAGTTTTCTTGATAACCATAAAAATTCCTCGAATTGTGGGTCGCACACAGGAATGGAATGAAACAGCTTTGTTGGTTATTCGTTCAATTATGGTTAATAATTGCAGGCTTGTGGGAAAAAAGAAAGCCCTTCATTGAAGGGCCCTGTTTTTATAGTGATGGTTTAAGCTGTGCGCTCAATTGCCAGAGAGGCTGACCGCTGGCTTGATACTTTCGCTCAAACGGTGTCAATGGTGTTTCACTAACAAATTGGCCACACTGAGATTCAATGCCGTAGCATTTAAGCGCTGCTTCACACTCCTGAATATACAATGCCCAATTGCTGCGAACAGTCAGTTCACCGCCCAATGCCACCAAAAATGGAAACGCATTACACGCATACCAACGCCGTTGCAGATGTGCAGGTTTTGGCCATGGGGTTGGGTATAATAAAAAGTGCTTAGCCAGTTTAAATTGATGTTGATACAGCAATTTCCACAGATCAAACAGATCAGCACGCAGCAGCAAATAATTATCTTGTGCGTTCGCATAAGCGTGGTGCTTTTCAAGACGCACACCAGATTTATCAACGCCTATCACCCAAGCATCGGGATGCATTTGCGCAATCATGGCGGTACTTTGGCCAACACCACAACAGGAATCGAGAATAATTGGTCGCGGCGGTTTATCTTCAAGCCAGAGCAAAAGCGCATCAAAAGCGCTTTGACTGTGAGCGGCAACCGGTCGCATAGAAACTGACTGCCGATGACGATTCACCACTTCCAATAGACGATTATGAAGCCCGCTTTGCGGTGAGGTCACAATCTTTGAGTGCATTTGATTAGCTTCGAAGTCCATAGCCACGCTTAATTAATATGTGAGCCCAAATATATAACCCAACCACAAAGGCAGATAACACCCCAAATGAGAACCACAGCGACACATCTTTAATTCCTAAGAACCCAAATCGAAAGGCACTGACCATATAGACGACCGGGTTAAAGTGCGACACCCCGCGCCAAAAATCAGGCAGCAAAGTGATGGAGTAGAACACACCACCTAAGTACGTCAGAGGGGTCAACACAAAGGTCGGAACGATACTAATATCATCAAACGATTGCGCATAAATGGCGTTAATTAACCCGCCCAATGAGAATACCGCCGAGGTAAACAGCACCGTTGCCACAACCACTATTACACTGTGCACATGAAATGGCACAAAGAACAGTGAAACTAAACTCACCAACAATCCAACGCACAATCCGCGCGCCATACCGCCGCCCACAAAACCTAAAATAATTACATAATTAGGAATAGGAGCGACCAGCATCTCTTCAATGTTACGCTGAAATTTAGCACTGAAAAAAGAGGATGCGACATTAGAATATGAGTTAGTGATGACCGCCATCATGATTAACCCTGGGACAATAAACTGCATATACCCAACGCCTGCCATAACCCCTACGCGACTCCCGATAATGTTACCGAAAATAACAAAATACAGCGTCATCGTAATCGCTGGCGGCACAATCGTCTGCACCCAAATTCGGGTAAAACGGTGTACTTCTTTGGTTAAGATACTTTGAAAAGCGATCCAGTAGGTTCTTGCGTTCATTATGCGCTCCTGCCGTTTTCAACCATCGTGACAAATAACTCTTCTAGCCGGTTCGCTTTGTTGCGCATACTGGCAACGGTAATGCCCTGCTCACTTAACTGAGAAAAAACGTCATTCAAATTGGCTTCTTTATTTACCGTCACTTCAAGCGTAGTGCTATCAACCATGTGGCTATCAAACCCACTCAATTCAGGGGCAAAACTAGGTTTAGCCAGATCAAGAATGAATGTTTCTTTGGTCAACTGACCGAGCAACTGGCGCATTGTGGTGTTCTGAATCAGCACCCCATTATCGATAATCCCGATATGGCGACACAGCATCTCTGCTTCTTCAAGATAGTGAGTTGTGAGAATAATCGTGGTTCCCTGCTCATTAAGATCACGCAAAAACTCCCACATGGACCGGCGCAATTCAATATCCACACCCGCAGTTGGTTCATCAAGAATCAACAATTGCGGATTATGCATGAGCGCTCTGGCAATCATGAGTCGTCGCTTCATCCCGCCGGATAGATTACGGGCACTCTGATGGCGTTTTTCCCATAAACCGAGCCGTGACAGATGCTCTTTAGCGCGCTCATTAGCAAGATCTTTAGGAACGCCGTAATAACCCGCTTGCTGGACTAAAATCTGTTTAACGGTTTCAAATTGGTTAAAGTTAAATTCTTGCGGCACTAAGCCTACTTGAGATTTAGCTAACTCAAGTTGACTGTCCAAATCATAACCAAAAATTTTCACCCGACCGGATGACTTATTCACCAATGAGGTAATAATTCCGATCGTGGTTGATTTACCGGCACCGTTAGGTCCCAATAAGGCATAGAAATCGCCTTTTTTAACGGTCAACGTCAACCCTTTGAGGGCCTCGACACCACCTTTATATATTTTTTTTAGCGACTCAATTTCCAAAGCCTGTGGTTCATGCTCCACTGGACTGCTCATAAAGCTCCTATTTGAGTTTTGATAAACAAATTAAGAAGGACAACTGATGAATCAGTTCAAAGTCTGCTCTGAATTTATTCTGGAATGACTTTGCCGATATATGGCAAATTACGATAACGCTGTGCGTAATCAATCCCATATCCAATCACAAATTCATCAGGGATAGAAAAACCGATCCAATCAACCGGGACATTCACTTCCCGCCGGGATGGTTTATCAAGCAATGTACAGATAGCTAAACTGTTCGGATTACGCAGCAATAACATCTCTCTAACCTTGCTTAAGGTATTGCCTGTATCAATGATATCTTCAACGATAACCAAGTCAGCGCCGCTAATATCTTCATCGAGATCTTTAAGAACTCTGACATCACGCGTGGACTGCATTGAATTGCCATAACTGGACACATTCATGAAATCCAGAATGACTGGGCGTGTGATCTGACGACACAGATCAGCGAGGAATAAACAAGACCCACGCAGCAAACCAATTAAAATCAATGGCCTATCATGGTCAGCATAACGCTCATTGATTTGTTCACCAATCACGTGAACCTGCTCTGCAATTTGTTGTTCTGTAATTAAAAGCTCTATAGAATGCTTCATCATATAAGGGATATCCATTATAAAAAAGTGAATATTTCGTTCGGATTTTTTGATCTATTAGCGAATCTGTCTATGCATTTCTCAAATTAATACTGACAGTTCAATGAGTTATGTAATTTTGTGTAATTTGGGCATTTCATTCTGTTATTTTTGTAATGAATAATCTATCATTAACCCCGATTTGTGGAGATTATTGCTAATTTTGCCAATGCAATGATATATGCGCTAAGCGCTCTCTTCCAAATTTTCTAAAATATAGGCCTTGAGCCAATTATAAATAATTTTAAAGTAACTAAACGAGTAACAAATTATGGATACCACCAACAATAACGATGTACGTCGTCGTACACGTCTGTCTCCAGAAGCCCGTAGAAAACAGCTGATGGAGTGTGCAACCAAAGTATTCTCTAAACGCGGTATTGGCCGTGCTGGACACGCTGAAATTGCCGAACTGGCTAACGTGTCTGTGGCTACCGTGTTCAATTATTTTAACACTCGCGAAGATCTCGTTGATGATGTCTTGGCAGAAGTTGAAAAACGTATTCTAGCACTAGTTAACAATACCTTCAGCCAAGATAAAACTCCGCTGCAAAGCATTCACGATTATGTCGAAGCATTAGTTGATACAACCTTCAACGAACCTGATGTTGTCCATATCTGGTTAGAATGGAGTTCTTCTGTTCGTGAAGATGTATGGCCTCGTTTTACTAAAATTCAAAGCCGTATCAACGAAATCATCGGTCAGTCTCTGCAAAAAGGGTTCGAAAAAGATGAACTCACCAGTGCTATGAATGCCGATAACGCAGCTCAGGCTCTGACAGCATCTTTCTATTTGTCAGTTCAGATGGTTAACCGCCCTGACCAGCCTTCACGCGAAGTTGTTATTGATTTCATCAATGATTACGTCACATCTTTACTGCGCCCATTACGTTAATTTTATTAAATGTAATCACGCATGAGAAACAGCGCCCTAGGCGCTGTTTTTGTATCTAAGATAAATTTAAATTCATTAATCTTTTTGCAAAGCGCTTAAGAGCTTTTCACGAAGTCCCGCAAAACCACCATTACTCATTAAAACAATATGTTGGCCATTTTTTTGATGCGCTTTTAAATCAGCCACGACCGATTCAATATCATCGTAGCAGCGAGCATTTGGTTCATTGGCAAATAGACCAGCCACATCCCATTTTGCATCACCGCTGTAGATAATTTTCTGATCGGCCTCTTTTAAACTATCCAGTAGGCTTTGCTGATGAACCCCGAGCTTCATCGTATTTGAGCGAGGCTCTAATACTGCGATAATCGGCGTATCGGCTCCAAGATTGGCCCGCATCGCCTGCAAGGTTGTTGCGATAGCGCTCGGATGATGCGCAAAATCATCATAAATAGTCACGCCATTCATCTGCGCTATTTTTTCAAGGCGCCGTTTTGGCGGAATAAAATCACTCAAGCAGGCAATTGCATCTGTTGGGAGAACGCCGACGTGACGCGCTGCGATGATGGCCATCAGCGCATTTTTTGCGTTATGAATGCCAATTAACGGCCAATGCACACGCCCTTGGAGCTGGCCTTTAAAAACAACTTGAAACTGATGCCAATCATCCGCGCATTTTTCAATTTGCCAATCGTAATCAGCACCAGTTCGAACCAACTCACTCCAACATCCCATATCCAGAACGCGATTTAGCGCTTGGCTATCTCCGGGAACAATAATTTGTCCGTTGCCAGCAATGGTGCGCACCAGATGATGGAACTGCCGTTCAATGGCTGCTAAGTCAGGGAAAATATCGGCGTGATCATATTCAAGATTATTTAAGATAGCGGTCCGCGGACTGTAGTGAACAAATTTTGAGCGTTTATCAAAAAAAGCGCTGTCATATTCATCGGCTTCAACGACAAAAAATGGCGTCTTGCCAAGCCTTGCAGTTTGAGCAAAATTCTGTGCAACCCCACCGATTAAAAAGCCAGGTTCAAGACCGTTTGCCTGTAGAATCCACGCTAAAATACTGGCGGTAGTGGTTTTGCCATGGGTCCCTGCAACAGCTAAAACCCAACGGCCACCCAGCACATGATCATGCAGCCATTGAGGCCCGCTAGTATAAGCAATTCCTTGGTTTAGAACGGCTTCGACACACCGATTACCACGGCTTAAAGCGTTGCCAATCAGGACTAAATCAGGTTGGCATTCAAGCTGAATCGGGTCATATCCTTCAATCAGCTCAATACCGAGGGACTCAAGCTGAGTACTCATCGGTGGATAGACATTTTGATCGCTGCCACTTACCTGATGCCCAGCTTCAATTGCTAGTTTGGCGATTCCTCCCATGAAAGTGCCACAAATCCCCAAAATATGAATATGCATTGTTTTATTGCTCGCCTCATTCGACTGGTGATTATTACTAAGGTCGTTATAATAAGCTCACTTATACACTACATTTATCTGTAAGGAAAACTCATGAGCCTGAACGATGTCCCTGCAGGCAAAAGCCTGCCAGATGATATCAATGTTATCATTGAAATCCCTGCCAATGCTTCTCCAATTAAATATGAAGTTGATAAAGCGAGCGGTGCCGTTTTTGTTGACCGGTTTATGACAGCTCCCATGTTCTATCCTGCCAACTATGGTTACGTTAACCATACACTGTCTTTAGACGGTGACCCTGTTGACGTTTTAGTCCCAACTCCATATCCACTGCAAACAGGTGTTGTGGTTCGTGCTCGTCCAGTTGGTGTTCTAAAAATGACTGACGAATCTGGCGAAGATGCAAAAATCATCGCAGTTCCAGTTAGCAAACTGAGCAAAGAATACGATCACATTCAAGATATCGACGATCTGCCAGAACTTCTGAAAAATCAGATCCAACATTTCTTCGAAAACTACAAAACCTTAGAAGCAGGAAAATGGGTTAAAGTAGATGGATGGGATAATAAAGCAGCTGCTGAAGCTGAAATTACCTCATCTTACGAACGTGCTCAGAAAAAATAATTTCAGAGCAGATAAAAGGCCTCTGCAGAGGCCTTTTATGAGGGACTAAAAGAACATCGCCAAAACGACTAATACTGCAAAATAAACCCCAAGCAAACATACTGCTTTTGTATATTTCAACGCCCGTCTGATGTACATCAAAACAGATAAGTCCTCAAATAAACATATTTTGTTAACTTTGATACAACATAATTTAACATATTAACATCAATTTACAATCAAATTACTCATTTGACACATACCGATAGCATTCGTACTGGTATTTATTTATTTCTCAATTTTTGCCAATTGGGTTAAAGTTAAATCAACTTAAGCCGTTATAGACAGGAATGCAGGAATTCATCTTGCCATTAGCTTAGCGCTCTCAACGCTTCCCATTTTGACCAAATGACCGAAGGAACATCCTGAACCTCCATGAGTGAGACGACGATTAAAACCGATTCATCGGTCACCTCTGCCAAACAACGCACCTTACAATTGGCGAAACGTCATGGCTTACACACGCTCATTGAAGAATCTTCACCTCAAAGCAGTTATATCCAACGCGCCATGGCGCGAGAACGTTTAGAAAAAGCTAGAACTCAGAAAAACTTAGAACAAATAATGGCCCGCGCGGAGCGAATTTGTGGCGATGAAGCCGGTAGCCGAATTGACCCTGACTGGTTCAGTGCGTATTTAGAGCTTGCCAAAAACAGTCAAACACCAGCGATGCAGCGGCTTTGGGCACAGATTTTATCGATGGAAGTTGTAACACCTGGCCATTTTTCGATTAAAGCGTTAAAAATACTCACCCAGATGACCCAGCGCGAAGCCAAATGGTTTCAAAGAGCCGTGCAACTGGCGAGTCGTTTAGGTGGAGAGCAAAGTCATAAACTGCTGATTGGAGCCATTCGTCTGCCAGGACGATTCGGTATTCATCGCCAACGGATTAGACGGCTATCATTGGGGCGCTATCGGCTCGCCTATAACCAGATTATGCAACTGGCTGAGCTGGGGCTTATTTATGATAGGGAATTAGAGAGCAGTTTTGCCGCTCAGTTTGACTTGAGCTTTGAGCAAGGCGGTAAAATGTGGCTGCTGCGCCCCCGTTACCGCCAATGTAAGCTGTTATATTATCGTATGACGCCCATTGGTGATGAATTAGCGCAGCTCATTGAACCAACGCCTATTTCTCATTATCAAGATGATTTAGCGCAGATGCTGCAGGACTTTTTTGACTTGCAACATTAAACCATTCAAGTTCTTTACTCAGCTTCACAACCTCACCAACCACCAGCAATGCCGGTGATGCGGCTTGCTCAGCTAATTGAGATAATTGCGACAGGTGACCGACAAGGACACGTTGATTGTGCCGCGTGCCATTTTCAATCACAGCCACAGGCATCTGTTCACTCATTCCGTGCTCTTGCAAGCTTTGTTGAATTTGTGATGCTGCCAGTCGGCCCATATAAATCACTAATGTGTGATTTTGCGCAACCAACGATGCCCATTCAGGCGGTTTACCATCTTTTTTACAATGGCCGGTGACAAATGTCACAGCTTGGGAATAATCACGGTGCGTTAAAGGGATCCCCGCATAGGTTGTACAACCAGATGCTGCGGTAATTCCTGGGATCACGCGAAACTGAACACCGCTTTGCGCAAGCTGTTCAAGCTCTTCACCGCCGCGACCAAAAATAAAACTGTCACCGCCTTTAAGGCGCACGACACGCATTCCCAATGAGGCGCGCTCAATCAGAATTTCATTAATTCGCGACTGAGGGACACTATGATAGGACGCGGCCTTACCCACACAAATTCGCTGACAATCTTTGTTTATTAAATTGAGAATTTCATCACTGACCAGGCGATCATAGACAACTACATCTGCTTCACTGAGCATCTGTAAAGCGGCTAGCGTTAACAGCTCTGGCGCTCCAGGACCGGCACCCACTAATGCAACTTCGCCCTTTTTTAAGGGCTTGGCAACGGCGTATGCTCGAGCATTCAACGTTACATCTTTTGCCGCCCAAAGGGAGCTAATACTCTGACGCAACCAACTGGTAGGGCGAGCGTTATGCCCTTTGAGAGTTGGCTCAGCTTTAACAAACAGTGAAAATAAAGCCATAATCTATCAATTAATAAAAGAATCTACCCTGCACTATACCGACCTTCATCGTGATTACGAAAGAACCAATGTCTATCGCATAGATGATTATGATCTAAAAATACGATTTATTATGGCAAACTAACGAACCGTTGTTATAAAGACCACGCCGATGGATTCACACAATGGTGCACATTTTTATGCACCAATGCATCAACTAAACTATTCACCGCCAGTTCTGCCATCGCTTCGCGGGTTTGTGTCGTTGCCGAACCGATATGTGGCAGTGCGACAACCTGTGGCATAGAAAGTAGTTTAGAATCAGGGTCGATGGGTTCTTGATGAAAAACATCCAACCCAGCTGCGGCAATTTTCCCATCTTCAAGGGCGCTAATTAATGCCTGCTCATCCACCACATCACCACGGGCCGCATTGATAAATACCGCCGATGGTTTCATCTTCTCAAACTGTGGTTTAGCAATTAAATGATAGGTCTGCTCGGATAGCGGCGTGAGCATCACGATAAAATCTGAACGCTCTAAAAGCTCATCCAAAGTAACTAACTGTGCAGCGAATTGCTCTTGTGCAATCTCTTTAGGATGGCGATTATGATACAAAACAGGCATACCAAACCCTAAGTGAGCACGCCGCGCAACAGCCATTCCAATCCGGCCCATCCCAACAATGCCGATAGTTTTATGATGCACATCGCGGCCAAAATATTGAGGACTTAAACTGCTATGCCACTGACCTGAGCGAACCCAGTTGGCCAACTCAACGACCCGTCTGGCGCTTGCTAACATCAGTGCAAACACCGTATCAGCAACGGTCTCATCCAGTACACCTGGGGTATGAGTTAAAATCACTTGTCGCTCAGTCAACGACTCAACATCATAGCTGTCATAGCCAACCGATACTGTTGAGGCCGCTTTTAAATTAGGTAGTTTAGCTAGCTGCTCGCTCCCTAGCGCAAAGCCACCAGAGGCCAGAATGCCCTGCGTTTGCTGACATTGTTCATCTGTTAGCTCATCAATGGCACTCACATAAAGCACATTAAAATGCTGCTCGAGGACTTGTTTGAGTGCATCAGAAATCTTAGCAAAAACGGCAATTGTGGATTTCATAGAACCTCCTGAAGATGATAAATAATGTAATGGATAAGCGGCTCAACGCGCTCAAAACCTAAAAAATTTCCTCTCGTTTTACCATACACCGACAACTGTCACTGAGCCAGTATTTGCCAACGCCACCCGCTCAAACGCTCTGAGATAAATGATAAAAATGATATTTTCCTGTGTGCTTAATTGCCGCGAACATCGCACTGAGTTAGTCTGGAAAGCGTGACATTAAGGAGATCTCGCGTGAAAGATTTATGCATTATTCAACCGCAAACCCCGAACTTATTAATAAAAATCGGACAAGCATTGGGTCAATCAGGAATTAATATTGAAGGGCTGAGCCTGTCATCCTTACAAGAATCATCCATCGTTCATCTGCTCGTTATGGATGAAAAAATCGCCATCAGCGCCCTTCAAGAACATCACATAGCAATTGAATCATTCTCTGACGTATTCATTCTTTTTAAAGATCAAAAACAAGTGACAGGAAAACCTGGCTCATTTGGCAGCATATGTCAGTTACTTTATAAAAATGGGATTACCATTAAATTTGGCTACCCAGCAGAAAATAACCGGTTTGTCTTTGGTGTCGATGATATCGAAAAAACCAAACAGCTGTTGGCCTAACCGTAATTTAATCCATAGATTAGCACCAAAGATTAAATCATGGCGATGATATAGTGCTATGCAAGTAGCGACTTAGCCCTATTTACACAAAACCTACTTCATTAGATGCTGTACACTCAAAAATACAGACGACACATTAGACATCCAAGGATGGAATATGAAAAAAACACAAGCCATCAATTCACTCTTTGCATGCCCATGTTGCGGCTACGCCACGCTTGCTGAGCGGGGAAATTACGAGATTTGTGAAATCTGTTTTTGGGAAGATGATGGACAAGATGATGACGATCAATTAGTCAATCGCGGTGGCCCCAACCATATTTCGTTAAAACAAGCGCGATTTAATTTTATCGTTCACGGTGCATCAGATAAGCAGTTTCTAACAAGTGTTCGCGCCCCGAGCATAGATGACATTAAGCTCACAAACTATCGGCTTGTGTATGATATTCTCGCTGAAAGTTCAGATGAACCGCATACCCCGTAAATACTCATTGAGCGTAACACCTATTTTATGCCGCATATTGAGCAAGCCGAGAATTTAGGCTATTTAACGGCTTAAGCTCATTAAAATTAACAGCAAGGTGAATCAGTTGATCACTTTGCAGCGGCTTATTGTGGTAAAAACGCAAATTTACATCCGCAACCTTAGCGAGGATCTCATATTGGTCGGCTAAAAAATGAGAGCTAATGACTTGCGCTTTAAGTGAACCGGCAGGATTAACCTCTAAAGCACGACGAGGAATCAGCCAAAGCGTTGCGTCACCTTTGGCTAGTATGCTTGAGGGAACAATATTGCCACAATCTAAAAAACTGGCCGTCCACTCATCACAAGGATGGCGAAATAACTGTTCGGGCGAGTCGAAGCGATGGATTTGACCATCTTTTAAAAGCGCTATTTTATCCGACAATAACTGTGCTTCACGGCGATCATGGGTGACATACAGACACGTTAACTCCAACGAACTTGCTAATCTTTTTATCTGGTGGCCAAGCTCATCGCGCAAATTGGCATCTAAATTAGATAAAGGTTCATCAAACAAAATACATTGGCGATCAGCGGCTAGTGCTCTGGCAATGGAAACGCGCTGCTTTTGCCCACCAGAAAGTTGAGCCGGACGATAATCGCTATAACCATCTAATTGCACATAATTAAGAGCTTGGTGAACCTTGTCTCGAATGCGGGCCCGATTGTAGTGACCTGAGATTTTCAGCGTAAATGCAATATTATCAAACACATTCATATGCGGCCAAAGACCATAATCTTGAAAAACAAATCCAAGCTCTCGGCGCTGGGGCGGCACAAAAATCCCCTTTTCAACATGCATAAATTGCCTATGATTTGCCATGATGCATCCAGCATCAGCTTGCTCAAGACCGGCAATAATGCGTAGCAAGGTTGTTTTACCGCACCCGGAAGGGCCAAGCAGAGTGACGAACTGGCCTTGTTCAATGTTCAGATTTATATCGTTAAGCACTGATTGCTCAGCAAACGCTTTGCTAAGCTGCTCTATCTTAATATATTCCATCATGACGAAACCTTCTTCTGAACCCACTGACCCAAACTTATCAAAGCGCCACAAAGCACAATCGTCATTAGGCTCATCGCCATTCCAACATTCACTGAGCCCTGATCAAACTGATTAAATACATAGGTTGCGACCGTTTCCACCCCAGGTGGCGCGAGCATTAACGAAGCAACGAGTTCACGCGTACTGACAGCAAAAACAATCACTGCGGATGCAAACCCTACACAGACAAGTGATGGCAATAAAATTTTCCAAAGTACCTGCCAATCATTTGCCCCACTGATAAAGCCCGCTTCATCAAGGCTCTTTGGATAACTTCGCAAAGCTGCGGTTAACATCCGCATCGGATAAGGCAACATTAAGCACAGATACGCCAATAACAATATGGCTAAAGAGTTATAAGGGCTCCAATGCCAAAATGGCTGATTCCACGTTAGAATAAGTCCGACAGCAACAGCCATGCCCGGAATAGCATTGGGTAAAACCGTGAGCAGCTCTAAAATATTCGCGCCTTTAGGGCGAAGACGGATGAGTGTATAGCTAACAACCAGTGCAATTAAACAACATAAAATGGCCGCCGCAAAAGCCAGCGATAAACTGGTCATCAAGGCACGCATGGCATCACTTACACCAGAAAATAGCGCAGCAAATGCACCAAAGCCCAAGTTATACCAATGCAAACCGCCCGATTGAGTTTTCATCAAAGCCGAAAGCGTAATGGCTAATAACGGCAACCCCACACTTATCACAATCCACACCATAAACAATGCAAGTTTGAGAAACTGATGAGTACAACGCTCCGTCATTTGATTACCCATTTGAGCGCCGTCTAAATGCGCTCGATAGCAATGGTTGAGCAACCGATAACACTGATAAGCCACCATCGCCAAAGCAATTAATAACAGCGATAAAATAGCTGCACCGCTCAAATCGATAGGCCAGTCGGATAATTTATTGTGAATGGCAGTCACCATCACTTCAAAGCCAAAGCGCCGCCCAATAATATCTGGCGTTCCAAACTCTTCAATCGACAACACAAAGATCATCAATGAGCTTGCAACAAGCGCAGGCATAATCAGCGGCAGCCAAATTTTGCTAAACCGTTGCCAAGTATTGGCGCCATAAATCATGGCCGCTTCCATATATCCGCGCCCAGTTGCTGTTATCGCAGTATTGGCACTGGCATAGGTCAATGGGAACAGGTGCAATCCCATCACTAAACTCAAGCCAATGGGAGAAAAGAGCAACTGATGAAAATTAAAACCGAACCACTGCTCAATAAAGCCATGCGACTGACCCAACTGTATCCAAGCCATCGAACCAATATAAGGAGGGATTAACAATGGAACCATCAACAACATATCGACCATGCGCCCAAATCCAGCGCGAAGGCTCTGGCGCACAACCGCAAGTGGTAACGCGATAACAAGCGTCCAAACAATCACGCCGCAGGCCAGAGTCACCGAATTAATGGTTGCACCAATCAAAGAGCTGGAGTGAAATTGCTCGCTAAAGCGGCTAAAGGCAGATGCAAAGCTCCCTTGATTTAAATGCGGGAAAATCGCATATAAGACGATAGCAATAATGGGCAGTCCAACAATCACCAACAGCACCAGAGACGAGCCATACATCATCACATAACGCAAGCTCTGGTCTCGAGTTCGAGTAAATACACTATGCATCGTTAACGCATAATTTGAGCAAATTGATTTTTCGTTTTCACAGCATCCTTAGCTGCATTGGCTAAATCAAAATGCAAGAATTTAAGCTCATCAAAGCCGGGGCGAAGTGCTTTCACATCGGTGCGCGCTGGCAAAATAAATTGTTTTGCAACCAGCATCTGACCTTTCCTGGAGAGGACATAATCAACAAATTCTTTCGCAAGCTTGGCATGTTGGGTTGATTTCATAATCATCACCGGACGCGGGGCCAGCACGGTTCCCTCTTGAGGATAAACCACATTAATATGCTCACCTTTAGCTTTTGCCCCTAACACAACATAATCAACTGCCCCAAATACAACAGAACGACTGCCCTGTAGTACCGGAGCTAATGCCGCTTTATTCGCGCCAGGAATGATCATTTGATTGGCTTTGAGCTCTTTAAACAGTGTCCACGCTTTTTCACCTTCGTCGGCAACAAGCCCTTCGACTAAGGTCAGCGCGCTACCAGATGCGGCGGGATCCGGCATAGTGACCTGCCCGGCATACGCTGATTGACTCAAATCTTGCCAACGGTGCGGAACCGGCACTTTACTGTCAGTGTTATAGGCAATCGAAAGCGCAGCGGCGCCCTGCGCAACAAAGCCGGGGCCTTGCAAACTTTGAGGCACATGTTTGGCGTTGGGCGAGATATATGAGAGCAAATCACCAGATTGACTGAGGCTCAGTGCATGGCCCCAAGAGGAAGAGATCATCACATCCGCATGAGGATTGTTCTTCTCTGCCATGTAGCGAGCCATAATTTTTCCAGCCGTCGCCTGATAAAGGCTCACTTGTGCGCCAGTTTTCGCTTCAAATCCTTTGATAAGTTCAGCAGAAAGTTTTTTAGGTCCAGCTGAGTACACCGTGAGTGTCTGGGCACAAATGCCAGCCGAGAGAATGCTAAAACCAAAGAGAATGAATGCACTGCAAGTTTTTTTTAAAAACACTGAGAGCCACCTTTTATCCATAAAAAGAGTCAACAATAAGCTTTCAGTTAATCGAGAAAATATGAACTAAGGATGACTAAAAAATGACAAAACGATGACATAACAGCTAAGTCTGAAATCGATCATACTTTTGTCAAAGTCAAAGACGATGGGAAAATAAAGAAAAGCTTGGGTGTTGCCCCAAGCCAGAAATACCGTTAAATACCACTACCGTGATGTTCTTCGTGGATACCGCATTCGCGTTTAAGGCCAAAAAAGCGCGTGTCCTCTTCACTCATTCCTGGCTCAAGCGGGCGCGATGTATGCCAGTCGCCGACAGAAACATAGCCTTTTTCCCATAAAGGATGATAGCTAAGCTCATGTTTTTTCAGGTATTGATACACCTGTCGGTTAGTCCAGTTGATGATAGGTAAAACTTTAAAGCGCTCGTTTTGTACTTGCAATACGGGCAGATGAGAGCGGCTTTGCGACTGCTCACGGCGCAATCCAGAAAACCAAGTTTGGATTTTAAGCTCATCAAATGCGCGCTCAATCGGTTCTACTTTGTTCATCTGATTATACCGCGTTAAACCGTCAAGCCCCTGCTCCCAAAGCTTGCCATAACGAACTTCCTGCCAAGCTGGCGTCATTGGATTACTATAAACTTTTAAATTCAAATCCAACTTATCAGTGAGTTGATCGATAAAATGATAGGTTTCATCAAACAAATAGCCCGTATCAATCAGCACAACTGGAATATCCGGACGGATTTGCGTCACCATGTGCAGCAATACTGCAGCCTGAATCCCAAAACTAGAAGAGAGTGCGTGATTCTCTGGCAAATTTTCAATGGCCCAACGAATACGCTGCTCACTTGATAAGCTTTCTAACTCACCGTTTTGGGCAGCAAGCCAAGCTTGCTGCTCTTTTTCATCAAGTTGTGGCCATTGGCTGGCCACATCATTTAATATCTCAAGCATGAAATTCTCTCCCCTGATAAACAGGTGCGATAATCCCGGCACGAACGACATAATCGCCAAATGCTTCCTCGCCATCACGCTCTTTAGCATAACGTTCAAACAAGCCATCTAACTCGGTCAGGATCTGCTGTTCATCGATATTTTCACGATAAAGTTTATTCAGGCGAGTTCCAACCGGACTGGCACCTAAATAGAGGTTGTAATGACCTGGGCCCTTACCAACAAAACCGATTTCTGCGGCAAATGGACGAGCACAACCATTCGGGCAACCGGTCATGCGCATCACTATCGGTTGATTGGCTAAGCCATGGTTTGCCAAAAGCGCATCGACTTTGGTAATCAGTTTAGGGATATAGCGTTCACTTTCAGCCATCGCTAGGCCACAAGTTGGCAGTGCAACACAGGCAATCGAGAGTTTTCGAAGCCAGGTCAAATCGTCTCGAATCAAACCATATTGATTGGCGAGCTGCTCAATTTTATCTTTATCTTGTTCACTGACATTGGCAATCACGATGTTCTGATTCGCGGTCATGCGAAGGTCGCCCTGATGAATTTTGGCTATCTCACGAAGGCCCGTCATCAGTTGTCCCTGTTCAGTATCGGCAATCCGCCCATTTGGCAGATAACAAGTCAGATGCCAGCGGCCATCGTAGCCCTGTAGCCAACCAAAGCGGTCACCACGGGTTGTCCAGGTAACATCAACAGCAGGGGCAAAACTCACGCCAGAGTGTTTTTCAACTTCAGCTTTGAATGTTTCAAGACCCATGTCATCAATGGTGTATTTAAGCCGTGCGTGTTTACGATTTTCTCGATCGCCGTTATCGCGCTGAATTAAGAAAATTGCTTCAGCAACCGCTTGCGCTTGTTCCGGACGGATAAAACCAAGTACATCACCAAGGCGAGGATACGTTTTGGTATCACCGTGCGTTGTGCCCATACCGCCGCCAGCAGAGACGTTATAACCGACAATTTCACCATCTTGAATGATGGCAATAAAACCTAAATCATTGGTAAACACGTCCACATCATTATGTGGTGGCACTGCAACTGCAATTTTAAATTTACGCGGCAGATAAGTTGGCCCATATAATGACTCAACATCGGGTTTGTTCAGTGGCTCTTCATCTAAAAAGATCTCAGCATAAGCACGGCTTTGCGGCATAAAATGCTCAGATAAACTTTTTGCAAATTCATACACCTGCTGATGAACCTGTGACTCAACCGGATTAGAGTTACACATCACATTTCGGTTCACATCACCGCAAGCGGCAATTGAGTCGAGTAGCCGCTGATGCAGTTTCTGAATCACCGTTTTCAGATTGCGTTTTAATATTCCATGAAACTGAAAAGTCTGACGCGTGGTTAAACGGATATTACCGCGCGTAAGATGCTGAGCAATCTCATCGATGATTAACCACTGCTCAGCGGTACAGACCCCACCAGGAACGCGCGCCCGAAGCATAAAGCTATAAAGCGGCTCTAACTTTTGAGATTTACGTTCATTACGCAAGTCTCGGTCATCCTGCTGATAAAAGCCGTGGAATTTAGTTAACTGTGTGTCATCTTCGGCAATTGAACCGGTGAGAGGATCGTTAATGCCCTCTTCGATGGTGCCACGCAGAAAGTTACTGCGAGCTTTAATAATTTCATTTGCAGATACTTTGGTATCACTCATCAGTAGACATCCTTCTGGTAACGTTTGTCGCGGCGAAGCGATTTGAGCCAGTCTTTTGCTTCTTGCTGACTCATCTGCCCCTGTTCACTTGCGATACTTAATAATGTTTGTTCGACATCTTTAGCCATTCGGGTTGCATCGCCGCAGACATACAGGTGCGCCCCTCGATTAGCTAACCAGTCATAGACATCTTTTGAGCGCTCACGCAGGCGATCTTGGACATATATTTTATCCGCCTGATCCCGCGAGAAAGCTAAATCAATGCGAGAGAGTAATCCTGATTTAACATAGCCTTGAATTTCGCTCTGATAGAGAAAATCTTCGGTAAAATGTGGATTACCAAAAAATAACCAGTTATCGCCACTTGCACCTTTGGCATCACGCTCTTGCAAGAACGCACGAAACGGTGCAATCCCCGTACCGGGACCAATCATAATAACTGGGGTTGAATCATCTTGCGGTAGTTTGAAGTTCTGGTTCGGTTCAACAAAAATCTTCACGTTTTGGCCTTCACCAAGACGAGATAAGAACCCAGAACAACCACCAAAGCGCAGCGCTTGACCCTGCTCAAAACTGACCACGGCCACACACAAATGCACTTCGTCTTCAACGTCACTCTGACTTGAGGCGATAGAGTACATACGCGGCGTAAGACGGCGCAGCGCAGCTAGCAGTTCATCTGCTGGCACCTGAGCTGGATAGGCACTGACGACATCAATAATCTGATGGGTTGCGGCATATTCACGCAATAATGGTTTTTGAGCTTTTAGCTGTAAAAGTTCATCAGCCCCGCTTCTATCTGCCCAAAACTCTACAAATCCCGGAGGCGTTTGAGTGAGCTCATACGATTGAATCAAAGCCGTTTTTAACGTGGCAGATTGCTCATCAACAACAACCGTTTGTTCGCCATCAAGTGATAGAACAGCAAGCAGTTCATCCACCAGCACCGCATCATTCTCAAACCAAACACCGAGGGCATCACCACTTTGATAGGTCAAACCAACGCCTTCAAGATCAAACTCAAGATGACGAATATCTTTAAGTGAATTACGCCCGGTAATTTTCTGATTGGTTAACACCGTTGCAACAGCTGGATGCGCTCTGTCGTATTTAGTTGACGCAACAGATGGGCTTGTAAGCGCAACAGGCTGCTCTGCGACCAGTTCGCTGGCCTGCGCTTTAAGGATTTCCAACAGCTCTTGCTGCCACTGGCTAGCAGGTTGTTCATAATCGAGATCGCAGTCTACACGAGCGAGCAGAGCAGTTGCACCAAGCGCACTTAAACGCTCGTCAAAATCCACACCACATTTACAGAAATGCTCGTAGCTGCTGTCTCCTAAAGAGAGAATGGCATAACGTAATTCTGGAACTTTCGGTGCTTTTTTTGAGACCAAAAATTCGTGGAACTCCATTGCATCATCGGGTGGCTCGCCTTCACCATTAGTGCTGGCGACCATGACTAGAAATTGCTCTTTTTTTAGAGACTTGGGCTTGTAATCAGCAACATTTTGTAGCTGCACTGGCACATTTTGTTGCTGCGCTTTCTCAAATAATTGCTCGGCAACTGCTTTGGCATTGCCAGTTTGAGACGCATATAAAATCGTTACGTGTGCAGAACTAGTCGCAGCCGTGGTCGGCGCGATTTGCCCTGACGCATTTTTCGCATACAAATACCCACTCACCCAAGCCTGCTGCAGCGGGCTTAGATCACCGAGCGCTTGCTCCAGCGCCTTAAGCTGTTCGCTACTGAGTGGACAGCTTAACGCGTTGAGATCCTTTAAAGACATAGCTGATTCCTAATTTTAAACATCTAATTATCAATGATTGTCACTCATTTAAGTCCATCTTAACGCAACTAGATTAGGACTCTACTATTTGATTTTTGTGACGCTCACCGATCAACTAACGAGCTCAGCCCAAGTTAGCTAGTCTATTTTATTTATAAGTTGGCTTTGACTGAGTGTTAACAGTCTACCGGAGAGCTATTCAACAACAGAAAGAATAAATGGGGATGCTTTATAACAGGATGGAATATTGTCGCTAAAATATATAAACGAAAAAGCCGGAACATGATGGTCCCGGCTATTTCATCTCACTCAAAAAAGCGCTTAGAAGTGCAAACCTACACCCATAAACCAACCTTGAGCGGTTTGTTTAAGATCCATGCCATCGGCATCATCTAAATCCATATCCAAGATACGATAACCCGCACGCAGTTGCAGATCAGTCACAACCATCGGCAAAACATCATATGAAATCCCAACTTCAGTATCCGCCACATGGTCTCCATCAAAATGCATCAGTGATGTGTTACCGAAAATTTGTACGCCAGTCATCGGCAGGTTGACGTTAGCAGCCAGATAAACTGTCGGAATAGTCTTGGTATAATCTTTAGAAGAACCCGCACCGTGAATTGTGCCTTCGAAATGTTTAATGTTTAAACCGTAATCCAGACCAAACGCTGTGTTATCAAACAACTGATAGTAAAAAACGCCATCATACATCTGTTGATCGCTGGTAATATGAGTGCCACCAGAGCTACCATCGGTATCTAAGTCCTGATAACGCAGCATGACGTTCGGAACCATTGGGATTGGATGCTCAAACGCCACATAAAATCCCGGACGGATATTTGTGTCGTAATCCGGGTGATAGGTAGTGCCATCTTTTTTTACTGACTCGCCATTGTGAGTGGTATTCCAGAAATCAACCCCGGCATGCAAGCCTAGCGTATCCGCCTGAGCGACAGTTGAGCCAAACATCCCAGCTAAGGCAAGAATGGTCAACGCTGCAAATTTTTTCATAATTATCAGTCCGATTAGTCGTTATTTTACGCAATTAAACACTTCATAAGTGTAACCGAAAAATCCGTCATTGCCGACTTTATCTATCGGCTAATATTTTCCGAGCTTGAGCACAAATCCCGAAAAAATAAAGTGAATAACTCGACAACGATCGCTTTTCTGATTGTTTTTTACCCAAAATATTCATGATTTTGTCAAACTATCATCTAGAGTCTAATAAGGTTCCAGTGAGGTAATGCCAGCATCCTTTCACTAACCATGGACAAACTGGTTCGCTAGGAGGTGTTTATGATTCAGTCTCAGTTAGTTAATCATATTTTGACCGTCACGTTAGACCGTCCGGAAAAAGACAACTGCTTTACTTGCTCTATGTTCCGCTTAATGCGCGACAGGCTCAAACAGGCAGCCAATGATAATGATATTCGGGTGATTGTTATTGATTCACGCGGAGAACATTTTAGCCTCGGCGAAGACCTTCAAGATTTAGCCAACTCAGAACTAGACTATCGCCATCCGGCCCTGACCTTTATGCGGGAATTTGCTATTTTCCCCAAACCAATTATTGCTAATGTCCACGGCAATGCGTTTGGTTTCGGTATGGCGCTATTACTGCACTGCGATTTGATCGTTGCCGACCCTAATAGCCACTTCCAACTGCCATTTATTCGTCGAGAATTGATGCCAATATTTGCCTGTAGCACCCTGCTGCCACAACGAATCGGACCACAACGCAGCGCCGCTTTATTGTTACTTGGCGAGCAATTTAGTGCAGAGCAAGCTTGCCATTGGGGGCTGATTAATCAGGTTTGCCATCGTCAAGAGCGAGACCTGTTGATTGAAAAATGGAGTAATCAACTGGCGCAATTACCAGAATTACTGGTTCGCCAAACCAAGCAGTTGTTATCCAATGCAAATGCTATCAATGATGATGTCATCAAAGATGAATGGCACCTGTTTCAGGAAAATATCAATATTCCACAACTACAGGATTAGTATTTGGGGAAGCGTAAATTCCAATTTGAGCTATTAAGCTTTACTCGTTTTGGTTCTTATCTGGCGTTGTGGTTTCTGGTGATGCTGGCAGTTGCACTGACCACAAATCATCAGAAACGCCAGCAACACCAGATTGAGCTCACCGCCGAGCTCAACCGCATGGAACAAAATATTGTTCAAGAACTAGCGCGTTTCACTCACCTGCCACGGCTCGGTGCCGCCCACCCGAAGTTACAAAAAATTAAAGATGTTGTGCCCCATTCAGAGCGCTCCATTGCGCTCTCAAAACTGCTAAAAAAACTCAATCAACTCCAAGGTAGTGATGTGACCTACCTACTCAATCGCAATGCCCAAACCATCGCCTCAAGCAATTACGATAGGGCCGATTCGTTTGTAGGTGAAAATTACTTTTTTCGCCCCTATTTCCAGCAAGCTTTACGCGCAGAAGATGGCCATTACTTTGCATTAGGTTCGCGCTCAGGCAAACGTGGCTACTATTTTTCGGCCCCAGTCTACCAAGATTCACAAATCGTCGGGGTGTTGGTATTAAAGGTGCACCTGAGCATTATTGACTCCAGTTGGCAGTACCCCAATGCCGATTACTTAATCAGCGATGAACATGGCGTAATATTTTATGCCTCACAAAAGAACTGGCTTTATCACAGCCTGAAACCTCTTAGCAAAGCTGTACAAGCAAAGCTTCAAAACTCTCGCCAATATGGAAATAACCCCATCAGCACCATTGCAATGGAACAAAACTCTCAGAGCATTGTTGAATTACCCAGCCCTGATGGCCAATTGCAGCGTTATCTGAGCGTTAGCCAACAATTGGCGCAGCCCAACTGGAAACTGTACGCCTTACTGGTCAATCAGTTTCCATGGCAAGCGGTGCTGCGTGCAGAGCTTGCTACGTTATTTGTTGGATTACTGGTGATGTTAATTTTGCATTATTGGCAAAATCTGCGAGATCGGCGGTTGTTATTGGCCAAACTGAACCAACAACTAGAGCAAGAGGTCGCACAACGAACCCGACAACTCACTGACAGTAATTACCAACTAAAACAGGCACTGCAGCGCCACCAGCAAACCTCTCAAACACTTAAACAAACTGAAGCGGAGCTCAAACAAGCGGCTAAACTGGCAATGTTGGGGGAACTATCAGCCGGACTCAACCATGAGCTTAACCAACCACTTACGGCAATGCTGACCTACGCGCAAAATTCGCAAAAACTACTTAAACGCAACCAACTGGATTTGGTCGATGATAATCTGTCACAAATTGTCCGAGCCGCCGGATTGATGCGCGATATCATCGCTCGATTTAAAATTTTTGCGCGCAAAAGCGAGCCGGTGACGCAGTTAACTGCCGTCAAAGAAGTGATTAAAGCCGCCTTAACCCTGTTACATAACCGACTGTTACGCGCAGGCGTACTGCCCCAACTCGAACTAGATGACTCTCTTTGGGTCAATGTTGACCCGGTGCAACTTGAACAAGTGCTGATTAATCTACTTAACAATGCCATTGATGCTTTAAACCATGACTACGCCCCCCAAATTGGCATTCAAAGCTATCGAGACGCTAAAGCAGTCTATATTAAGGTATGGGATAACGGGTGTGGGCTTCAAGCCGAGCAATTAGACACCTTGTTTGATCCTTTCTATACCACCAAAAAACAAGGCCTTGGATTGGGAACAACGATTTCTCAGCGCATTATTGAAGGATTTAATGGCAAGCTAAGTGCCCACCAACATCCAACGGGTGGCGCTTGTTTTGTCATCCAATTGCCTGTTGCCTGCGATGGTTAACGCCAACAAGGAGGATGATTATGAGCATACCGGTGATGTTGATTGATGATGATCCGGATATTTTGCGCTCACTTGGCCAAACGTTGATGATTGAAGACTTTCCTTGCCAGAGCTTTTCTAGCGCGCTCACAGCCTTAAAGAATCTCAATAGTGACTGGCCGGGCGTCATTATCACCGATATCAACATGCCACAGATGGATGGCCTAACCTTTATGCACCGCGCTTTAGACATTGATGCCGACTTACCCATTATCTTACTCACTGGCCACGGTGATATTTCAACAGCGGTTCAAGCCATGCGCGATGGCGCTTATGATTTTTTAGAAAAACCATTTTCTAGTGACCATTTATTAGAAGTTGTCGCAAGGGCAGCCGAAAAGCGCCAACTGACCCAAGAAAACCGCTCACTGCGCCAAGAGATAGAAGCCCAAAGCAGCCCTGGCCCGCGCATTTTAGGCGTATCGGCACCGATGGTACACCTGCGCAAAATACTCTCGCAAATAAAAGATATGCCAGCAGATGTGTTAATTCATGGCGAAACAGGCAGCGGTAAAGAACTCGTCGCCCGCTTTTTACATGATCACAGCAACCGCGCTCAAGCTAACTTTGTTGCCATTAACTGTGGTGCGATTCCAGAAACGATGATCGAAAGCGAGCTGTTTGGCTTCGAAGTTGGGGCATTTACCGGTGCGAACAAAAAACGAGTCGGCAAAATTGCTTATGCCGATGGTGGCACACTTTTTTTAGATGAAATAGAAAGCATGCCGATGCCATTGCAAATCAAACTACTGCGCGTCCTTGAGGAGCGCTGCGTTGAACCATTGGGTTCCAATCAAAGTATTGCGCTTGATATTCGCATCGTTGCCGCCACCAAATGCAATCTAAAAACAGCCAGTGATGAAGGCTGGTTTCGCCGCGATCTTTATTATCGGCTCAATGTGGTCACGATTGAGATACCGCCACTGCGCGAGCGCCGTGAAGATATTCCACTGCTTTGGGAAAATTTCATCAAGGTTGCCTGCGCCCGCTATCAGCTTGAACCGCCCAACCTTTCTAAAACAGTATTAACAGAGCTCTCCGGCCATGACTGGCCGGGCAACGTCAGAGAACTTCGCAATCTAGCGGAACGGTTAGTGTTGATGGGCGAAGATGCACTCAAACAAATGCAATCGACTGAACAACAAGGCGCCGACCTAAGCCTGAGTGAACAGCTGGCCCGCTTTGAAAAAACACTCTTACAAGATGCGCTAACTCGCCATCAGGGAAATCTAAAAGCCGTTCAAGAAGATCTCAATATGGGACGCAAGACGCTTTATGAAAAAATGCGCAAATACCAGCTAGATAAACAAGATTTTAAAGATGATTAAATATCAGTGCTCAAATCCATTTTGCGCGCTAATATAGCCGCCTATTCTTGATCTTTAGCCAATTGAGAGGGATTGCTACCCAGATCATGCGCAAGACAACTCAGTTGTGCTAATTTGTGGACAATTTTATTAATGAGGAACGGATTGTGCCAAAAGCAAACGAGTTAAAAAAAGGGGCGGCTGTCCTTTATAAAGGCAAAGTTTTACTGGTCAAAGACATTGATGTTTCAAGCCCTAGCGCTCGCGGTGCGGCCACACTGTACAAAGTACGATTCACAGACTTAGCAAGCGGACTAAAAGTTGAAGAACGCTTTAAAGGGGATGACCTGTTAGATGACGTTGATGTCAGCCGTAGAGCGGTGAGCTTCTCTTACATTGATGGTGAAGAGTATGTCTTTATGGATAACGAAGACTTTAGCCAATATATCTTTAGCCATGACAAGATTGCCGATGAATTACTGTTTATTACCGAACAAACCCAAGGATTACAAGTCTTAACAGTTGATGGCAAAGGGGTGGGAATTGAGTTACCTGCCTCAGTTGAGCTCGTAATTGAAGAAACCACTCCTTCAATTAAAGGTGCTTCTGCCAGTGCCCGGACAAAACCTGCTCATTTTGCGACAGGTCTCGTTGTTCAGGTTCCAGAATATATCTCAAGTGGTGAAAAAGTTCGCATTAATACCAACGAGCGTAAATTCATGAGCCGCGCAGATTAGCTTTGATAAATGGGGGGATATTCCCCCATTTATCCAAATGCAATGAGTCAATCTCCCCCCAAAAAACTATCGACACCCTTCTTAAAAAACGCCCCTCAAATATTTATTGTTTTAAAAACATATTGTTAAAAAAATGTAACAGAACTGGTACAGCAATTGCCTAATAAGGTTGTCTACCTTACACGGATAAATAAGGACACAACCATGACCCTACTCAAATCGACACTGAGCATTTTAGCCGGCGCAACATTGCTATTGAGCACACAGCTGATGGCTGCACCGATTGAACTAAAGTTTTCACATGTTGTGGCAGAAAACACCCCCAAAGGCCAAATGGCAATTAAATTTCGCGATCTGGTCAATGAACGCTTAGCAGGAAAGGTAAAAGTAGAAGTTTTCCCAAATTCACAGCTATTTGGTGACAACAAGGTACTCGAAGCGATGTTACTTGGTGATGTCCAAATGGCCGCGCCATCGCTATCTAAATTTGAACGCTATACCAGTAAGCTCCAAATTTTTGATTTGCCATTTTTATTTAAAGATATGGCAGCGGTAGAACGTTTTCAAAATGGTCCTGATGGGCAAAAACTGCTGAGCTCACTGAAACCCAAAGGACTGATTGGTCTGGGCTACTTACACAATGGTCTCAAACAGCTCTCGGCTGATAAAGTGCTCAAAGTTCCAGAAGATGCCCATGGCTTGAAGTTTAGAATCATGTCATCCGATGTGCTCCAAGCACAATTTGAACAAGTAGATGCTGTCCCCATTAAAAAACCGTTCTCTGAAGTATTTACGCTGCTGCAAACCCGTGCAATTGATGGTCAAGAAAATACGTGGTCGAACATCTATTCGAAAAAATTCTTTGAAGTTCAGCCTTATATTACCGAATCCAACCACGGCGTCTTAGATTACCTCGTGGTAACCAGCACTGAATTTTGGACTGCCCTTCCCGATGACATCCGTACAGAGCTTAAAAAGTCTTTGGATGAAGCAATCGCTTACGGAAATCAAATCGCAGCTCAAAAAGCCGAAACCGACAAACAAGCAATTATTGACTCTGGACGCAGCGAAGTTGTGGAACTAACTGATGCCGAGCGTCAACAGTGGGTGGAAGCAATGAAACCAGTTTGGAATAAGTTTGCTAAAGATATCGGTCAAGATCTTATCGACTCAGCAGTTCAATCTAACCAGTAACTAACCTCTACTGGCCACCGACTCAGGTGGCCAGATTTTCCGACAAGGAGAGCAGCCATGAAACTAATCAATTGGCTCCATCACTTTGAGGAACGCTTAATCGGATTATTGCTCATTGCAATGACACTATTGGTGTTTGTTGAGGTGGTACTGCGTTTTGGTTTTAACACCGGGATTGAATGGGCTCAAGAGGTCACTCTTTATCTCTCGGCCTGGATGGTATTACTGGGTGCTTCTTGGGGGATACGTGAAGGCGCTCATATTGGAGTTGATGCGTTTGTCAAACTACTGCCAAACCGTCAACGCCGAATCATCACGTTACTTGCTATCGTATTGTGCCTAATTTACTGCGGATTATTTATCCAAGGAAGTTGGGTTTATCTATCGAAGATGGCCAAAATCGGCATTGAAATGGATGATGTTCCGCTTCCCAAATGGCAAGCCATGAGTGTCTTAATCATCGGTTTTGTCCTCTTAGCCATTCGCTTCTTGCAACTAGGTTGGGCTGTTATTAGCAACAAGCAAGATGGCTTTTCACTGGCAGATGAAGGCCGAGACAGTATGCATCTGGCCAATGATGATTCGCCACGGGAGCAATAGCCATGACAACACTTACCTTATTTGTACTGTTGTTTTTATGCATGTTAATGGGCATGCCTATCGCAATTGCGCTAGGATTTGCCAGTATGACCACCATTTTGTTGTTCTCAAATGATTCACTAGCTTCCATTGCTCTTAAATTATTTGAAGCAACATCGGAACACTACACTCTGTTAGCAATTCCATTTTTTATTCTGTCTTCGGCTTTTTTATCCACTGGCGGTGTCGCCAGACGGCTCATCAATTTTGCCATGGATAGTGTCGGTCATATTCGAGGCGGATTGGCGATGGCTTCGGTGATGGCTTGTATGCTGTTTGCTGCGGTTTCAGGCTCAAGCCCAGCAACAGTTGCAGCCATCGGCTCAATCGTCATTGCTGGTATGGTT
The DNA here is from genome assembly GCF_046054195.1 of Celerinatantimonas sediminis. NCBI lineage: Bacteria > Pseudomonadati > Pseudomonadota > Gammaproteobacteria > Celerinatantimonadaceae > Celerinatantimonas > Celerinatantimonas sediminis. The sequence continues at coordinate 11,834 of NZ_JBEQCS010000007.1, read as the reverse complement.
AAAGCGGGCTATCCCAAAGCACTCGCAGCGGGAGTCATCGCCAATGCCGGAACGTTGGGGATTCTCATTCCGCCCTCAATTGTGATGCTGGTCTATTCAGCTGCAACCGAGGTATCCGCCTCGCGCATGTTTATGGCAGGTTTTATCCCCGGCACGTTGATGGGCTTAATTCTGATGGTGGCGATTTATATCGTTGCTCGAATTAAGAAACTACCCGCTCAGCCTTTTCCTGGCATCGGTCATTGGTTAGGTTCAATGAGCCGGGCCATTGGTGGCTTAATGCTGATTATTATTGTGTTAGGCTCTATTTATGGTGGGATTGCCAGCCCAACTGAGGCAGCCTCCGTTGCGGCTGTTTATGCATTTTTTATCGCTATTTTTGGTTATCGCGATATTGGTCCACTCAAAGGTGTGCCTTGGCGCAAAGAAAATGAGCGCCTCTTGCAAGCGCTCATTCGTAACCTCATCTTACTGCCGAAATCGATGATCGAATCAATTTGGCATAAAGAGGTTGGCCATGTGGTCAAAGACGCCGCCAAAGTTAGCATCATGCTTCTGTTTATAATTGCCAATGCAATGCTCTTCGCCCATGTGCTCACCAGTGAGCGGATCCCTCACTCCATAGCAGAAACGATTGTCTCATTAGGGTTGCCTGCTTGGGGATTTTTGATTGTGATGAACATCCTGTTGCTCGTGGCGGGCAACTTCATGGAGCCTTCAGCCATTTTGCTGATTATGGCACCGATTCTATTTCCTATCGCAACTCAGCTGGGAATTGACCCGATTCACCTTGGGATCATCATGGTGGTCAATATGGAAATAGGAATGTTAACACCGCCTGTTGGGCTCAACTTGTTTGTCACCGCCGGGATAACGGGTAATAGCATCGGTTGGGTGATTCACGCCTGTCTGCCATGGCTGGCCCTTTTACTGGGATTTTTGGTACTCATTACCTATGTCCCTCAAATATCACTATTTTTGCCGCAGCTTCTCGATGGCATGTAACTTCTCAGCCAAAGTCCCGCACCTGCGGGGCTTTTTTATTTAATCTGCGTCACGTTATTGTTGATATCATTCATCTCATCAAGCTAAATCCCTGACTTACTTCACGTTATCTACAAGATTAATTATTAACAATCATCTAATTATTTAATTAATCGTATTGGAGTAACCATTCATGGGAAAACAAAGCCGCTTCGCGCTCTATGGTTTATTGGGAGCGTTAGCATCATTTTCAAGTTTTAGTGCCTATTGCCAAAGTAACTGGCAACCGGCTTGGGCAAGTGCACCACAAGCACCGTTTACTCAAGGAATCTCTCATGACGGCTTTGCTGAACAAACTTTGCGTATGGTTGTTCATCCAAATCAGGTAGGTGAGAAATTACGCCTGCATTTCTCTAACCGCTTCGGCCATTCTCCGGTCACATTTGCTCAAGTCAGCGTCGCTCGTCAGGCCACTGGCGCTGCTGTCATAAATAATACACTGCATCCCGTCACATTTAACCACGGGCAAACATCAATTACTGTTCTGCCTGGCGCTCAAGCCATTAGCGACAGCATTAATGAACCCATTCAGGCCAATGAAAACCTCGTCGTTAGCGTTTATATCAAGCAGAAAGCTCAGGATCTTTGCTGGCATCAGGACGCTGTGCAAACCAATTACATTGCTTCAGGAGACCAATCTAAATCAGTTGATGGAAAAGTGTTTACAAAAACCATTACCTCTTGGTTTTGGCTTGATGGCGTTGATGTATTAAGCGAAGATAAAACAGCAGGAACCGTTATTACTTTTGGTGATTCTATTACTGATGGCCATCGCTCTAGTGTCGATAGCAATCACCGTTGGCCAGATTATTTAAATCAACGGCTCAGCGCTAATCAATCTCATCACTTTGTCGTTCTCAATGAAGGCATTTCAGGAAACCGCATCTTGCAAGATACCGAGAAATTTGGGATTTCAGCACTTGCTCGATTAGATGAAGATGTCCTAAGTCAGTCCAATGTTCACAGCGTCATTTTCTTAGAAGGGATCAATGATATTGGTCACGGCAATTATCACCCACAAACCATCATCAATGGCATTGAACAAGTTGCCGAACAATTACATGCTCACAATATCAAATTGTTAGTTGGCACCTTATTGCCATTTAAAGGCGCGAAATATGACACTCCTGAAGGGCAAAAAACACGTGATGCAGTCAATCACTGGATTCGCACCAGCAAAGATATCGACGGCGTTGTTGATTTTGCCAAAGCGATGCAAACCGCTGGCGACCCAGCCCAATTGGCAGCAAAATATGACTCAGGCGATCACCTGCATCCAAATGACGCTGGTTATAAATTTATGGCCAGTTTAGTTAACGCAAGTTCTCTTTAGCTCAACCTAAAAAGCCAGCAAAAAGCTGGCTTTCATTGCTAAGAGTTTCTTAGGCATGGAGCATTTTATCGCTGCGGCTTATGCCGCATGTTCCGCTTCGCACTACTTCAAGAACCTCAGTTAACTCGGCTAAAGTTCGAATGCATGCATCGATTTTTGGCCCATCACCGGTTATCTGCAACACATATTCACTGGCAGTGACGTTGACAATCTGGCCTCGAAAGATTTCACTTAAGCGCATCACTTCGGCGCGCATCACGCCTTGAGTTTTCACCTTAATCAGCGCTATTTCTCGTTCAATATAGGCGCTATCGGTTAACTCAGTGACTTTCAAAACATCCACAAGTTTATGCAGTTGCTTGGTGATCTGCTCAATCATCCGCTCATCACCAAAAGTGGTGATGGTCATGCGGGACAAGGTTGGGTCATCTGTTGCGGCAACCGTTAAAGAGTCGATATTATAGCCACGCTGAGAAAACAACCCCACGACCCGAGACAGTGAACCAGCCTCGTTTTCAATTAAAATAGATATTATTCGCCGCATCAGGTTCTCTCCGTTTTGCTTAGCCACATATCTTGCATGGTTCCGGCTTTAATCTGCATCGGATAAACATGCTCTTCAGGGTCAACCAGAATATCCATAAAGACAACTCGATCACGGTTCGCTAATGCCCATTTAAACGCATCATCTAACTGATCGGGAGCGCTCACTTGGATCCCTAAATGGCCATAAGCTTGAGCCAGTTTGACAAAATCGGGCACGGACTCCATATACGATTGCGACTGACGCCCACCGTAAAACATCTTCTGCCACTGTTTAACCATACCAAGAGAGCGGTTATTCAACGATACAATAATCACTGGAATGTGATATTGCATGCATGTTGAAAGCTCCTGAATATTCATCTGAATTGAACCATCGCCGGTGACACAAACAACGGTTGCTTGCGGATGTGCGAACTTGACCCCAACCGCAGCCGGTAGGCCAAAGCCCATGGTTCCAAGTCCACCAGAATTAATCCAGCGGCGCGGCTTATTAAATGGATAATAAAGCGCTGTAAACATCTGGTGTTGACCAACGTCTGATGCCACATAAGCATCCCCATCGGTCGCACGATAAAGCGCTTCAATCACCTGCTGAGGCTTAATGACATTCTCTTTGGTCGCATATTTTAAACACTCTTTTGCTCGCCACTGTTTAATCTGCTGCCACCATGGGTCAAGACGTGTTGCCTCGGGCGGCTCGCGCGATGCCATGAGCTCTTGTATCTGAGCTAATACAGCATCAACGGTTCCAACGATCGGAATGTCGGCTGCAATCGTTTTAGAGATAGAGGTTGGGTCGATATCAATATGAATCACTGTGGCATCGGGACAGAATTTTGCCACATTGTTGGTGACGCGGTCATCAAAACGAGCCCCAATGGCAAAAATCAGATCACTATGGTGCATGGCAAGATTGGCTTCATAAGTGCCATGCATGCCGAGCATTCCCAGAAATTGCGGGTCGTCTCCGGCAAACGCACCAAGCCCCATCAATGTTGAGGTGACAGGCAGATGAAACTGATGAGCCAAATCACGCACCGCCTCAGAAGCATTGGCCAAAATGGCACCGCCGCCGACATACAAAACCGGTTGTTTGGCTTTGAGCAATGCGCGCAGAGCTTTTTTTATCTGCCCGGTGTGTCCTTTTACCGTTGGATTATACGAACGTAAACTGACTGATTCCGGATAATGATAGGGAAATTTCTGCTGCGGATTCTGGATATCTTTTGGTAAATCAACAACAACAGGCCCAGGCCGCCCAGTGGATGCAATGTAATAAGCTTTTTTGATAATCGTTGGAATATCTGCGGCATTCTTCACTAAAAAGCTATGTTTGACGACGGGTCGAGAAACCCCCACCATATCAGTTTCCTGAAATGCATCATCACCGATAAGTGATGTTGCGACCTGACCCGATAGGATGACTAACGGAATCGAGTCCATATATGCCGTTGCGATACCAGTGATAGTATTAGTCGCCCCAGGACCGGAGGTGACTAGCACAGTCCCTACTTCTCCGGTTGAGCGCGCATACCCATCTGCCATGTGCACGGCGGCTTGCTCATGGCGCACCAACACATGTTCAATATCTGAGTTATCAAACAAGGCATCATAAATATCAAGTACAGAACCACCGGGATATCCAAAGATATGCTTTACCCCTTGGTCCTGTAGCGATCGGACGACCATCTCGGCGCCAGATAACTTCTCCATGCCAGCCTCCAGGCTCTTATTTGTTGTTCTACTGGTTTGTTTTAATCGTTTGAGTGAATCACATTAACACGATCATGCTGTAGACGTATCAGATTAAATAACAAAAGAATAAAAACATCAAATTCAACTTTAAAAAAGATTATTTATTGCTAACTTTTAACTGTATTGGATTTTTTATATCTTTTTTATTTTATTTATTGGAATCTTTTTAAAAGATAGTATACTCACAATTATTCCGGTGAAGATTTAAACATATTTCCGGCTTTTGAGGATGGGAATGATGCAATCAATGTGGACTTTACGACTTACCTTACGACTATCAGGCCTAGAGCTACTATGCTTGAGAGCGGGTATATTGATTGATTAGTTCACACGAAAACATCACTAACCCGCTATTTAACAGCGGGTTTTTTTATAACTGAACACTTTTAAAACTGAAAGGATCGCCCCATGACTGACCAGGTAATTATTTTTGACACAACTTTGCGAGATGGAGAACAGGCCTTAGCGGCAAGTCTGACCGTTAAAGAGAAGTTACAAATAGCCCTGGCTCTAGAGAAATTAGGTGTTGATGTCATGGAGGTTGGGTTTCCGATTTCTTCACCGGGTGATTTTGAATCAGTCCAAACCATTGCCAGAGAAATCAAAAACAGCCGAGTTTGTGCGCTTTCTCGCGCATTGCCAGCCGACATTGATGCTGCGGCCAAGGCTTTGCAGGTCGCTGAAGCGTTTCGTATCCATACGTTTATCTCAACTTCTGATGTGCATGTGCAGAGTAAACTGCGGCGCAGCTTTGAAGACGTTTTAGAAATGGGGATTAAAGCGGTTAAACACGCTCGCCAATATACGGATGATGTCGAGTTTTCTTGTGAAGACGCGGGCCGCACCCCTATCGACAACTTGTGCCGCATGGTAGAAGGCGCGATTAAAGCCGGCGCAACGACAGTCAATATTCCCGATACGGTTGGTTACACATTCCCTAGCGAATTTGGCGGCATTATTTCGCAGCTGTTTAATCGAGTCCCCAATATTGATCAGGCGATTATCTCAGTACACTGCCACGATGATTTAGGCATGTCTGTTGCCAACTCACTGACCGCTGTAACCCAAGGTGCTCGGCAGATTGAGTGTACAATTAACGGCATTGGTGAGCGCGCCGGCAACACTTCGCTTGAAGAAGTTGCAATGGCGATTCAAACCCGCTCAGCGCAACTGAATGTAAAAACCAATATTAACTCTCAGGAAATTTATCGCACCAGTCAATTGGTAAGTCGCTTGTGTAATATGCCCGTGCAACCAAACAAAGCGATTGTCGGCTCAAATGCATTTTCTCACTCATCAGGCATTCACCAAGACGGGATGTTAAAAAGTCAGAACACCTATGAAATTATGACTCCTGATAGCATTGGCCTGCCGAAAAACGTATTAAACCTGACTTCTCGTTCAGGTCGGCATGTTATTAAACATCGCATGGGTGAGCTGGGTTATAGTGAAGAGGACTATAACTTGGATGAGCTTTATAAAAGCTTTTTGGAACTGGCCGATCGCAAAGGTCAGGTCTTTGACTATGATTTAGAAGCATTGGTATTTTTTAATAACCAACGCGAAGATGAAGACTTCTTCAAACTGGAATATTTAAGCGCACAATCTGGCTCTGAAGTTGTCTCAACCGCGACCGTCAAACTGCGCTGCGGCGATCATGTTATGACAGAAGCCGCCACAGGTAATGGTCCAATTGATGCGGCATATCACTGTCTGAGCCGAATGACAGGCTATGCTATTACCATTGATGATTATTCAATCAAAGCGGCCGGTGGCGGTAAAGGGAATCAGAAATCTGATATTAAAGATGCACTGGGTAAAGCCGATATAGTAGCGAAATATCAGGGCCGTACTTTCCATGGGATGGGGCTGGCAACTGATATTGTTCAAGCTTCAGCCAAAGCATTTGTGCATGTATTAAATAATATTCATCGGGCCGAAACGATTGCTAAAGAAAAGGAAAAACTGCGGATTTCCAAAACTGCGTAATCAGATAAAACCAGTCAGAACAGCGCTCATTGTAGCGCTGATTCTAGGCTCGTTGAGTACGCCCTCTTATGCTAAACAGCTGTTGTTTCAACGCACTGGCGAGCAGCTAAACTATGTTTGGCAAACCGGACAGAATAAACCACAGCAGGCAACTTTTAGCTTGCAACAATATCCAAGAGACTTAAGTTTTTTCACCGCGTTTCGCCCCCATGCTGCCAATGCCTTTATTGCCCAAGGGATGTTGGAGCTAGCAAAAACGCAAGATCCCAAAAAAGCCATCATCGATATTAAGGCCTATGGCAGTCGCTTAAGTTGGAAAATTCGCACTCGCAGTAAAGCCGAGCAAGTGAGCCTGAGCCAACAACTCAATACTATTTATAAAAAGCGTTACGAGCAGTATTTAGCCGACCATCGGATGCGCATTATCAAGATGCCATCTGGCGCTTCTGGGATCATTCCTGACCATCCTCAGCTGGCACGAGAAAGTGCAAAATATTTGGGCGCATTTGCTGAGCACTTTTTTCCTAAAACATCAGATAATACTTCAGCGGCAGATTTAAAAAAGCAGCTTGATGCATTGCTGGCATTTATTCAGAGCATTCCATACAACACACTGCAAACAAAAGACCAATATCGAGGCGCAGGTTTCATGACGCCGATTCAGGTGTTGCGCAATAACATGGGCGATTGCGATAGCAAAGCGACATTACTTGCAGCGATTTTACTCAAAGCTCAGCCGAGTCTTAAAACAGCGTTTGTTTATATTCCCGGACACGCTTTTCTGGCCGTTCAATTGCCAGCGCAAGGCGACGAAGAAACAGTGAAGATAAAACAGCAACCATGGTTGGTGATGGATCCAACGGGACCTGCGATTATGCCAGTTGGTAAAGTATCTGAAGACACATTACGCTATATAAAAAGCAACTACGTCAAGACGTTGCCAGTTGAAGATGAGAGCGAGCAATAATGAGCTTAACCTGAATCATTCAGGCTCAGCTGTTCATTTATCGTAAACGGGGTTTAATCAACTTTAGAGAATTCAACTCCGACTAAAATTCCCTCCGGATCTGGTTGCAGATGTACAACATGGCCCTCTGCCTGTAACGCCAGTACACCCGGGCGTCCTGGTTTTAATTCAAGTGCCACTTTATCGCCTAATTGCAATTGGGTTTCTTTAAACATAATTCCCATACCACTGGCACTTAAATCATGGCATCGCCCATGAGATTCAATGTTGGCAAAACGCACTTGAACGGGTGAATCGACCATCATCCGAATAAACGAGCGTTTTTCCATCTCTGCACTAACAACCATTGACTTTCTCCTATCGCATGCAAGTTAAAGTTCCCTTTCAGCAAAGGACGCTAAACGACTGCGTACCACGCCGTTAAGATAAACATTTGCGCTCCCTTCAAAGTTTTTAAACCGCTCGACGATGTAGGTCAAACCTGAGGTTACTGCCGTTAAATAGTTACTATCAATCTGAGACAAATTACCGCAGCACACAAGTTTGGTCCCTTCACCACAGCGAGTAATAATGGTTTTTAACTGTGACGCAGTTAAGTTTTGGCATTCATCTAAAAAAACAAATGAATTTTGAATGCTGCGCCCGCGCATAAAGTTTACAGATTTAAACTGGATATTGGCCTTATCCATAATATAGTGCAAAGAGCCGTCCATTGACTCATCATGTCTGTGAAGTACTTCTAAAGTATCAGTTACCGCAGCCAGCCACGGCATCATTTTTTCTTCTTCAGAACCGGGTAAGAAGCCGATAGATTCGGCAATTTCTGGAGTATTACGAGTGACGATGACTTTACTGTAAGTTGCTCTTTCTATCACTAATTCAAGAGCACAAGCCATCGCGAGTAGCGTTTTACCACATCCGGCAGGCCCGGTTAGAATCACTAATTCGATATTAGGATCAAGAAGTGCATCAAGAGCCATCGCTTGATAGATATTTTTAGGATGAACGCCCCAGGCACTGCGCCCCATTAAGCGCTCATAGCCAAGATCTTGCAGCTCGATTTGCTTCTCATCCTGATTGATAACCCTTGCAGCAAAGCTCTGTGTATCATCAATGATGTATTGGTTGATATAAGCACCATCGAGCAAGTCGGCAGAAATTTTATGAAAAGTATCGCGCCCTTCACTGGTACTCTCACAATCTTTAACCCGCCCCCAAAAACTCCCTTCAAGATGATTAAAGCCTTTCGCTAAAAACTGAATATCATCGATCAATTGATCTGAGCGATAATCTTCAACCCCTGCCATGCCAGCGCCTTTTGCTTTAAGACGCATATTAATATCTTTAGTAACAAGCACCACCGTGCGCGGTTCATGCAGCTTTTGTAAATACAACGCCGTATTAATAATGCGGTTATCTGGTTCATCAGCGGTAAAACTTTTAGCCTGCTGGTCCAGTGTATGATCGGCAAATATTGCTATTTTGCCACTGGCGTGATGTTCCGTTGCATTAGCCAAAGGCACCCCTTCCTGAATCATCTCAGGTGAAGCATCAACGAAAATATTTTCCAGTGTACGAATAGCAACGCGGGCATCTCGACTAACATCTTTGTGGCGATCTTTAATGCGATCTAGCTCTTCAAGGACAGTCATTGGAATAACAACATCGTGTTCTTGAAATTGGTATACAGCAAGAGGATCGTGCAGAAGGACGTTCGTATCGAGGATATATAACTTCGTAGAGACTTGCTTTCTTCCCATAAGGGCCCTCCGTCTATGGCAGAGATAATCAACTTGAACTTAAGTCTTTAATGACTACACCATGGTTTATGGTAAAGCACAAGTTTTCGTCGGCTCCGGGGCGAAAAATCGGAGGCCTAATTTGAGTCTAGACCATCTCAAGAGAGCTTTTATGACAAAGGCGGATATAACGATTTAAACGCTCAAAATATCACCATTTTTACGGTGAGTCGATTAACACCTATTTACAGCTAACGAAATAAAAAGCACTTAACAAGCTAAAATTTAAGTGCTTTTTATCACGCTATTAGGGGCTGTTGATCTTTGACGGTTGAATTTTGTTCAAATTAAACGCATTTTGAACGCGGCGCATCCTGTGTCGCTTAATGAGTTAAGCAATCAGGATGCGACAAAGTTCAGGATGCTTAAATGAACCCGAAGGGCAGTAGCCCTAGCTAAACGTGAAAACGAGTGCACTAACCACAATGCAATAACAACCAAACAAATACCAGCGACCGCTCTCTAACCAACTAGAAAGCCAACGCATTGCCCCAAGGCCAGCAAAGAAGCTAAAAACCATGCCTAACAATCCCATACTAAAGGCATGCCCAAGCGAAACAGATAGATGAGGAGCCCCGCTGGTGATAGCTGCTGAATGATATTTAAAGATGCGGTAGCCCTCTTTAGCAATCACTACAGGGGTTAGAATCACTGCCAACGCAAAACTAAACTCTTCAGCCTTTTGGCGTTGAATACCCAATAAAAGGCTGGTCGAAATAGTGGCACCAGAGCGTGAAAAACCACGAAAAGGCAGGCACAAACCTTGAATAACACCAATAATGAGCGAGTGGGAGGCACTAATATTATGATGCGGGTGTCTCTTTCTTAACGATGAGACGATGATCAAAACACCGACCACAGCCAAAGATGCGGCAATTAAATGCAAATTACCAAATAGCTGTTCAATTTCAAAATGAGGTGCTGAACCTGCCATTATTTTTTTCGCGCCAAATAAAAAAGCCAGACCAATAACACCTGTGGCAAAGGTCGCTATAATTAGTCGGCTTAAATTTTGGAAAAATTGTTGAGTGGATTGAAAGTAGGTTTTTTTCCAGCTCCGCCAAAAATAGACGATCACCGCAAACATCGTTCCGGTGTGTAACATCACTAGCAACAAGGTCATGGTGGGAGTGGTGGGATCGAGCCCCATTAATTTTTCAGCGAGGATTACGTGAGCAGAGCTCGAAACAGGCAATAGCTCAGCGACACCCTGAACAATAGCTAGGATAAGAATTTGAACGATATGCATGGTAATTTAAATAGAATCCATAAAGAGGCGTAAGATAATCACTTATCTTAACAGTAATTAAGTTCAGATAAGACCAAAAAATCCGAGCTTAGTTCTGCCAACCCACTGTATTATCGCCAAAGCTATAAGCAATCAACTGGCTTAATTCCTGATAAGAACGACCACTTTGTTCACGGAACTGATTAAACATTGCCTGAATAGCTTGATGAGAACGCTTGGTATGTAAACCGCCATCAATGACTTCGTAGGCGCGGCAATAGCCCTCAATATCTCGCGATAAGATAAATGTATCTTTACCCATTGCACGCAGAGCAAACGCCCCAGTATTGCCCCCTAGACGAGAGCCATGAGTTTTCAAATAATCCCATAGCTGCACAATATCTTCGCTCGCGAAATTTGCGATAAAAGTGCTAAAACTGCCATGCTTTTGCGCAATATCGTGGATCATCAGACAATTATCTCTGAGAGTCTTCACCTTTTTAAAATTACGGATAATTTGCGGATCGCTCGCTTTACGCTCAAGCATCTCTGGGGGCATCAACAATAGTTTTTCAATCGAAAAATTCCAAAATACCTCACGAAAACCAGCCCACTTAGCATTGACCACTGACCAGTAAAAGCCACTTTGAAAAATCTTTCGAGTAAACTCTTCCAGCCACTCACAATCTTCTAATGCAATCAGCTCTTCATAAGTTCTCGGTTTTGATAACAACTGCTCCAGAGCCGCAACCGATCCCTTCCGTTCGACCGCTCGCTGATATAGTGACTGATAGCTCTCAATCATAAATTTACAACCAATATCTAATAACGCATGTATTGAGCATAATTATATAAAAATAACCGATTAAATAGGAGCAGATAGACAACGACTCTTGGCACAAGCTGCCAGTATTGGATAAAAATAAATTAGAGCGCAATCATTAAAGCAATGGCTAAAGAATACGGATAACTTAATGACATAAGAAAATGAAATTAAAAAATGAAAGCCCGCATGAGAGATGTGATCAAAAGGATAACTGCGGTGAGTTAACCTAAATGACAGGCATAAAAAAACCCCGTCCATTCGGACAGGGTCTGATTCGAAGCCTGGCAGTGACCTACTTTCACATGGGGAAACCCCACACTATCATCGGCGCTGTTGCGTTTCACGTC